>JAZKID010000015.1:39118-51175 GCA_040385045.1 Pseudomonadota bacterium
AGGTCGGTATTGATCTCGAGACCGGCAAAGCAGCCATTGACGAGGCAGGTACCGAATTTTGCCGGAACAGCCTTCTCGTTATCGATGCGGACCAGCAGCCCTGCCTGAAGCGCCATGCCGAGCGGCGTCGTGACAATCAGCTGGCGGCGCTGTTCGCCCGTGACTTCCTGAACGGCGAGCGAGGCGAGGAAAGCACCATTTTCGGCCACGACATCCTGCTTGATGCTGCAACCTTCTTTTTCCGTGTCGCGCACTTTCTGGCAAACGCGAACCCAGCCTGTCGTCGTGCCGACGAGCTGTTTCGGCGGCTGCTGCGCAGCCGTCTTTGCCTGCGCCTGCGGGCTGTTGTTCTGCTGGGGTTGTGCTTGCTGCTCATCAGGCTTCGGCTGGCCGAGCGGTGGCGTCTGCGAAGGTTGTGCACTTGGCTGGGGCGCGGGAGTAGCAGGCGGGGCTGCTTCCTTGCCTGCTGCAGCCTGCGGCGGGCTGGCCTGCTGGGCAGCAAGGCTGGATGAAAGAATCGCACTTAAAACAAGGCTGAGGCCGAAGATCTTGAAGTGAGACATTTGCCCGCTGAACCGACGCGACATGGTGCGCATACCCTTTGATGAAGTGAAAAGACTGAAGCCGTTGGTTATCCCGATTTGACGGCCCTGACAACCGACCCCTGATCGTGACTGAGGAAAACGTGCAATTGCGGCAGGAGCATGGTGGCGCCAACACCTTTCCAGCTGACACGAATGTGAGCGCGGAAATTTCGAATCGCGCTATATTTGCAGGCTGTTTTGCTTAAAATCGGGTCTGGCGGGATGAGATCTTTTTTGCGTTGCTTGATGCGGCTGTGCCCTGCCATGGCTCTTGCATGGGCAATGTGGGGGCCAAGTCCCGCTTTCGCGGATTCCGCCAACCACGCCATCGCAATGCACGGTGAACCGGCCCTGCCCGCAGATTTCAAACATTTCCAGTATGTGAACCCGGATGCGCCGAAAGGCGGCCGCCTGATCATCGGCCTGCTCGGCTCGTTCGACAGCCTCAACCCCTATGTCGTGCGCGGCGAAGCGGTGATGGGCCTGCGCACTTATGTGTACGCGCCGCTGATGCAGCGCAATCAGGATGAGCCGTTCACGCTCTACCCGCTCATCGCCGAAAAAATCGACGTGCCGGATGATCGCAGCTCCGTGACTTTTTACATCAACCCGCGTGCGAAGTTTTCCGATGGCCATGCCGTCACCGTCGATGATGTTATTTTTTCATGGGAGTTGCTGAAAGATAAAGGCTGGCCCAACCAGCGCACCCATTACGCGAAAGTGGAAAAGGTCGAACGCGTCGGCAGCAACGGCGTCAAATTTTCTTTTCCGAACGCAAATGATCGCGAACTGCCACTGATCATGGCGCTGCTGATGGTGCTGCCGAAACATGCCATCGATCCGGAAAAGTTTGATCAGGCGACATTGGAAAAACCGATTGCGGCCGGGCCCTATGTTGTCACCGATATGAAAGTCGGCACCAGCTTGACTTTAAAGCGCGTGCAAGACTGGTGGGGAGACAATCTGCCTTCTAACAAAGGCATGTATAATTTCGATGAAATCCGCTATGAATTTTACCGCGACAACAACAGCCTGTTCGAGGCTTTCAAAAAAGGCCTCGTCGACATGCGCGCGGAAGACGATCCCGCCAAATGGTCGCGCGATTATGATTTTCCGGCAGTCAAGGATGGCCGCGTCACGCTGGAAACAATCCCCACCGGCATGCCGCGCACATTGCAAACTTATGTCTTCAATACACGCCGCGACATTTTTGCCGACGTGCGCGTGCGTGAAGCGCTGGTCACGCTGTTCGATTTCGAATGGATGAACAAAAACCTGTTTCGCGGTGCCTATGAACGCACGGAAAGCCTGTTCCATGGCTCTGAACTCGCGGCTTTTCAAAAACCCGCGTCACCGCTTGAAAAAAGTTATCTGCAGCACGCTAACGCAAAACTCGCACCGGAATTTCTTGACGGCACATGGAAGCTTGCCGCGACGGACGGAACTGCGCGCGACAGGACGCTTTTGCGCGCCGCGCTGAACAAATTCGAGGACGCGGGCTGGGTGCACGTCAACGGCAAACTCGTGAACAGGAAAACCGGCCAGCCTTTTACATTTGAGGTGATGGCGAATACGCGCGACGAAGAACGCGTGCTTCTCTCATGGAAAAAAACGCTCGATCAGGCCGGCATCGACATGCGCATCCGGCAGGTCGACAGCGCGCAGGCCGAGCGGCGGCGTCAGACCTATGATTTCGACATGACGAAATGGAATTACATCTCTTCCCTCTCGCCCGGCAACGAACAGGCGATCCGCTGGGGCTCGAAAACGGCTACGCAGCCGGGTTCGGTTAACCTTGCGGGCGTAAAAGACCCTGCCGTTGATGCACTTCTTGAAAAGCTCGTTGCGGCAAAGACGCGCGAGGAACTTGTATCGGCTTCCCGCGCGCTGGACCGCGTTCTCATGGCGGGCTACTATATGCTGCCGCTCTATAATATTCCGGCGTGGCATATTGCGCACTGGTCGCGCGTAAAAATTCCTGCAAAACCGGCACTGGCCGGTTCCATGATGGAAACCTGGTGGTATACAAACCCATGACAAATTTTCTCGACATTCCCGCCGATCCGAAGCGCAAGGCTTATCTTGAAGCCGGTATCTGGAACACTGGTGTCTGTATGGACCACCTGTTCGCGCGCAATGTGCGCCGTATGCCTGAAAAAATTATCCTCTGCGATACGCCAAACAAGCAGGAGCTGACCGGCACAGCGCCGCTGCGCCTGACGGCTGTCGATTGCGAACGTATCGTCAACAATCTATGCGCACGTTTTCAGGAACTAGGACTGGAAGAAGGCGCAGTTATCGCGCTGCAGATGCCGAACATCGCCGAACTGCAGCTGACGCTAATCGCCTGCATGCGCAGCGGGCTTGTACCCGCGCTGCTTCCGCTTCTCTGGTCGGACAAAGATATCCACGCGGCGCTCGATCTTCTCCATCCGAAAGCGATCATCAGCGTCACAAATGCCGGGCCTCTGAAACCCGCCGACAAGCTGCGTTATGCCGCTGCTTCGCTGTTCTCGATCCGCTACCTGATGGCGTTTGGCAACGATGCGCCCGACGGCGTGATTTCGCTGCAGGACGTGATCGAAGCGACGCTGACCGCGAAAAACAAGACATCCAGTTTCTCCGGACGTGCAGATCATGCCGCGCTGATTACGTTCCGCTTTACGGCGCTGGGCCCATCCCCTGTCGTGCGCTCGCACAATCATGCGATGAGCGCCGCACTCATGCCGATGCTGGAAGCCGGCATGGAGCCGGATGATGAAATTATTTTCTCATCCATCCAGCCGTCCAGCATTTCCGGCCTCGCGACAGGCTTCCTGCCATGGCTGCTCAGCGGCGGGCGGATTGTGCTGCATCACGCCAGCACGTCCGACGACCTTGTGCACCAGATCGTTGCGGAAAACGCGACGCGCGCATCATTGCCCGCGCCGCTTCTGAACGAAGTGTTGTCGCAGCTTGAAGAGCAAAACAGCAAGCTGAAATCCATTTTCGCGGTTTATCCGAATGCCGCGATGCCGAGTGCGATAACAACGGTTGAGTCGACCTGCACCATTATCGACTGCCGCACGTTCGATGAATTTGCATTTATCGCGCGCATTCGCGACGGGCTGGAGCCGCGCGGCATCCAGCTTGGCCAGCAGATTGCACCAAGCAACGGCGTCGGCCCTGCCCTCGCGGAATTTGCAATTTCTGGAACGACATCACGCCTTCTCATCCGCGGCCCTTCGACGCCTTGGAACGGGGATATCAAGGAAGGCTATCAGCAGACCGGCCATATCGTTGCGGCGGAAGGCACGCGGTTGAAATTCGCCGGACGCAGCGATCAGGTTGCCTACATTGGCGGGCTGGCCGTACCGATCAATGAAGTGGGCAGCGCCATCCTCAACATGGAAGGCGTCGTAGCGGTACAGATGAACACGCTGTCGGACCCGGTGTTCGGCGAAATTCTGGAAGCGCGGATTTATTTCGCGCGCTCGCCAGAAGCGCAGGAAACGCGCATCGCCCGCCTGAAAGCGGAATTCGACCACCAGCTTGCCGCGCCATATAAAATTCCCGCGCGCTTCGTCGTCGACCCGATGATCGTCGGCCAGAAAACAACCCTGCAACGCGCGCAGAAAAAAGCGGTTTAGGCCGCTTCGCTTTTTTCCGTTCCGATGGCCGCCAGACGGCGCAGGATTTGCGTGGCACCGCGCAGACGGTCCGATGCGCGCGGCCAGTCGCGCTTGATGACGATGCGCTGATCGGGGCGCAGTTTGGCCGCCGGTTCTTCACGCGTCATATAATTGATAAGCGCCTGCGGATTTGGCGGCGCGTTATTGCGGAAACCGATCACAGCACCTTTCGGACCGGCATCGATTTTTTCGACGCCTGCCTTGCGGCACAGAATTTTCAGGCTGACAATTTTCAACAGCGCATCGGCCTCTTCAGGCAGCGCACCGAAACGGTCGGCGAGCTCGACGCCGAACGCATCGATTTCTTCTTCCGTCTCGAGATTGCCGAGACGGCGGTAGAGCGACAGGCGCAGGTTGAGATCGGAGACATAGTCTTCGGAAATCAGAACCGACATCCCGAGCATGATCTGCGGCGACCAGCCTTGGTCCGGCAGCGCAGCGCCTGCACCGGCTTGAATTTCCGCAATCGTTTCCTGCAGCATCTGCTGGTAAAGTTCATAACCGACTTCACGAATATGGCCGGACTGCTCTTCGCCAAGCAGGTTGCCTGCACCGCGGATATCGAGATCATGGCTGGCAAGCTGGAAACCGGCACCGAGCGTGTCAAGCGATTGCAAAACCTTCAGGCGTTTTTCCGCGACCGGGTTCAGTGGCTTGTTCGGTTCGGTGGTGAAGTAGGCGTAAGCGCGCAGTTTGGAGCGGCCGACGCGGCCCTTCAGCTGGTAAAGCTGCGAAAGCCCGAACAGGTCGGCGCGGTGCACGATCAGCGTGTTCGCGGTCGGGATATCGAGGCCGGATTCGACGATCGACGTCGACAACAGCACATCGAACTTGCGGTCGTAAAACGCGTTCATCACCTTGTCGAGTTCGGACGGCGGCATTTGCCCGTGCGCAATGCCGACGCGCACTTCCGGTACGTTATTATCGAGGAAATCCTTGCGGTCATGCAGATCGGCAATACGCGGGCAAACGAAGAAACTCTGCCCGCCGCGCGCATGCTCGCGCAGTAAGGCTTCGCGCACTACAAGTGCATCGAACGGCGTCACGAAAGGCCGCACGGCCAGACGATCGACCGGTGCCGTCGTAATCAGTGACAATTCGCGCACGCCCGTCAGCGCCAGCTGCAAGGTGCGCGGGATCGGCGTTGCCGAGAGCGTCAGCACGTGCACATCGCTGCGCAGCTGCTTCAGGCGCTCTTTATGCGCAACACCGAAATGCTGTTCTTCGTCGACAATAACGAGTCCGAGATCTTTGAATTCGACTTTCTTACCGAGCAAGGCATGCGTGCCGACGCAGATATCGATTGATCCATCGGCCAGACCTTTGCGCACATCGGCAAGCTCTTTCGACGGTACCATGCGCGACGCTTGGCATATTTTGAAGGGCAGACCATGAAAACGCTCGCGGAATGTCCGCGTATGCTGGCGCGCAAGAAGCGTTGTCGGTACAATAACGGCCACCTGTTTGCCTGCAGACACGGCCGCGAACGCAGCACGCAAAGCCACTTCTGTTTTGCCGAAACCGACATCGCCACAGACAAGACGGTCCATCGGGTGACCCGACGAGATATCATCGAGCACGGCATCGATGGAGGCCATCTGGTCGTCGGTTTCCTCATAAGGAAAACGTGCGCGGAATTCATCCATGGCCGCTTGCGGCGCAACGAGTTTATCAGCATCGCGCAGCACGCGCTCGGCCGCGATACGCAAAAGCTTTTCTGCCATATCGCGCAGGCGCTGCTTCATCTTCGCCTTGCGCGTCTGCCAGCCGACACCGCCGAGCTTGTCGAGCGCGATACGTGAATCGTCGGAACCGTAACGCGACAGCAACTCGATATTTTCGACCGGCAAAAATAGTTTTACATCGTCGGCGTAATGGATTTCGAGGCAGTCATGCGGCGCGCCCGCAGCTTCAATCGTCGTCAGGTTGACGAAGCGGCCGATACCATGGTCAAGGTGAACGACAATATCGCCCGGCTGAAGCGTGGCAATCTCACTGATGAAATCCTGCGCACGGCGCTTTTTATTTTGCGCGCGCACCTGGCGTTCGCCGAAAACATCCTGTTCGGCAATGATGGCAAAATCGTCGGTTTCGAATCCCTGCTCGAGCGGCAAAACCGCGAGCCCGAGGACATTCGCCTTCAGGGCTTCGATTGCTTTGGCATCGCGCACCAGCAATGTGTTGTTGATACCATGATCGGCGAGTACGGGCGCGAGACGTTCCAGCGCGCCCTGCGACCAGCAGGCGAGCACGACTTTTTTATTCTGACTTTGCAGCGCTGAAATATGTTCACGCAAAAAATCATAACTATTTTGCGCTTCCAGCTTGCGTTCGGCGGCGAAATTACGTCCCGCCTTGGCTGAAATTTGCACGGTGCGCCCTTCCGCTTCCGGCGCGCTGAACGGTGTCAAATAAACGGTCTTGTGCGCGGCAAGCTGCTGCTGCCATTCATCGGGCGAAAGATAAAGCGCATCGGGCGCTAATGGTTTGTAAGGTGTTTCTTCAAGCTTGCTGTCCTGCGCACGTTTGCGCGCTTCGTAATAATCCTGAATGATTTTGAAACGCTCATCCGCTTCATGCTGGCTTTGATAATCAAACAGCAAAGGCGCATCATTGATGTAATCGAACAGGGTATCGAGCTTGTCGTAAAAAAGCGGCAGCCAGTGCTCCATGCCTTGATAGCGGCGCTGCGCACCCACCGTGTCATAAAGCGGGTCACCGCGCGGCGCGCCGAATACTTTCGCGTAAGACTGGCGAAAATGCGTTGCGCTGGCAGCATTCAGCACCACTTCCGTGACAGGTAACAGTGCGATGCTTTTCAAATCACGCGTGGTGCGCTGTGTTTCCGGATCAAACGCACGGATGGTTTCAAGCTCGTCGCCGAAAAAATCGAGCCGCCACGGTTCGGCATGGCCGGGCGGAAACAGATCAATCAGGCCTCCGCGCGCAGCATATTCGCCCGCCTCGCGCACCGTGGACGTCCGCTGGTAGCCGTTTTCTTCCAGCCAGCGGATAATGTCGTCCATTTTCAGCGTTTCGCCGATGCGCGCGGAGAAATGCATCATCTTCAGCGCTTCGCGCGGCGGCACGCGCTGCGTCAGCGCTTGCACAGTTGTCAAAACAAGTGAGCGGTTTTTTGTCTGGCCTTTGCTCAGCTCCGCAAGTGCGGCCATGCGGCGCGCCGAAATATCGGCATTCGCAGCTACGCGGTCGTAAGGCAAACAATCCCACGCCGGAAAATCGATGATGTTCAGGTCAGGATCGACGAATTCCAGTTGCTGCATCAGCAGTGCTGCGTGCTCGGCATCGCGTGCAACGAAAACGACGCGCTCGCTGCCTGCTTTCTGCGTCAGGCCGGATAAAAGAAACGGCAGATAGCCTTCCACGGCGTCGGCAAGATTAAGCGGCGCGCCTGCCTGCAGGTTTTGCAGATAAGGCTTCATGCACGGCGCTCATGATTAAAGTTGCGGATGCGCTTTAACAAAGCTGTTTCGAATTCATCCGGCGCCATCATGTTGTGCAGGATCCAGTCCTGCAGGTCGCCATCCGGCACGTCCATCAGACTTTCGAAATCGTTCAGTTCTTGGCTATCCAATTTCTCCAGCATGTCGTCAGCAAACGGCCCCAACAGCAGGTCCATTTCGCGCGTACCGCGATGCCAGGCGCGATAGCGCAATTTGCGCAAATGCGCCGCATCTTTAGGGGACTGCGCGGCCGTGTGGGTGGCATTCTTCATAGAGAGTTATATGCTGTGCGTTGCCGATGATGACAAGCCTTCCGAATACAACATTATCCGTCCTTTTTGCGCCTGTTTCGATTTTGAAAGGCGTGGGGCCTAAAATGGTGCCGCTGCTGTCGCGCTTATTGGGAAGCGGCATCAGCACGCCGCCACGCGTGCTGGACCTGCTTTTTCACATGCCGGTCAACCTGATCGACCGCGGCGCGCTGAAGCCCGTTGCCGAAACGATGAGCGGACAAACGGCGACGGTTGAAATTACTGTCGCGAAGCACAGGTTTCCCGGCGGCAAGGTGCGTGCGCCCTATCGCATTCTAGGGCATGACGACAGCGCTGAAATCGCGATGGTTTATTTCGCCGGCAATGCGCGCCAGCTCGCCGCGCTTTTTCCGATCGGCGAAAAGCGGATTGTCTCCGGCCGCATCGAAGAATTTAACGGGCAGAAACAGATCGTTCACCCGGATTATGTCGTGCCCGTCGAAAAAGCGGCACAGCTTCCGGTGCTGGAGCCCGTCTATCCGCTCACCGTAGGTCTCTATCTCAAAAACCTGCACAAATTTATCGATGAAGCCGTGCCGAAAATCAGTGCGCTGCCGGAATGGATCGATCCGCAATTAATGATCAAAAAAGCGTGGCCGCCCTTTCATACAGCACTGGCGCAAGTGCATCAGCCACAAAAACCTGATGATGCTTTGCCGGAAGGTATGGCACGGACACGGCTCGCCTATGATGAACTACTGGCGGGACAACTGGCGCTGGCGCTGCTGCGGCAGAATGAAATCCGCCAGCGTGGGCAGATCCTGCAGGGTGATGGCAAAAAAGTCGCGGCAATCCTAGCGGCCATTCCTTACCAGCTCACACAGGCGCAAGAGCGCGTCATTGACGAAATTCATACGGACATGTGCTCCGAAATGGCAATGCTACGCCTTCTGCAGGGCGATGTCGGATCCGGCAAAACGATTGTCGCGATGCTGGCAATGGCCCGTGCGGCGGAAGCAGGTAAGCAAAGCGTGTTGATGGCGCCCACGGAAATTCTCGCGCGTCAGCATTATGCCAGCCTGCAGCCGATTGCTGAAAAGGCAGATATGACAATGGCTCTGCTCACTGGGCGCGAGAAAGGAAAAGTGCGCGAAGAAATTCTGGAAAAACTGCTGGCGGGTGAAATTGATGCATTGATCGGCACGCATGCTCTTTTTCAGGAAGGCGTCAATTTTTCAGACCTCGCATTGGCGATTGTCGACGAGCAGCACCGCTTCGGTGTCAATCAGCGCCTTGCTCTCAGCGCGAAAGGCGCGGCGGTCGATATGCTGGTGATGACGGCGACGCCAATCCCCCGCACGCTGGTGCTCACCTATTATGGCGACATGGATGTCTCAAAACTTGACGAAAAGCCTGTCGGCCGCAAACCGATCGAAACGCGCGCCGTTTCGATGGAGCGGATGAGCGAAGTTATTGGAGGCTTGCAACGCCTGGTCAAACAAGGCGGACGCGCCTACTGGATCTGTCCGCTGATCGAGGAAAGCGAAAATTCCGATCTGGCGGCCGTTGAATCGCGTTTCGAAGACTTGCAGAAAATATTCGGGCAGCACATCGCGCTGCTGCATGGCAGGATGAAAAGCGCAGACAAGGACGCGGCGATGCAGCGCTTTGCTTCAGGCGAAGCGCAAATTCTGGTTGCAACGACAGTGATCGAAGTCGGCGTGAACGTGCCGGAAGCAACAGCTATTGTTATTGAACAGGCCGAGCGCTTCGGCCTCGCGCAGCTTCACCAATTGCGCGGGCGTGTCGGCCGTAGCGATAAAGCCTCGAGTTGTATCCTGCTTTATGCCGCGCAAAGTTCTTCCGCCGTTGCGCGTGAACGCTTGAAAGTGATGCGCGAAACCGAAGACGGGTTCATTATTGCCGAGGCCGATCTCAAACTGCGCGGCCATGGCGATGTGCTGGGCACCAAGCAATCTGGCCTGCCGCCGACGAAAATGGTCGAATGGAGTGTCCATGCCCCGCTTGCGCAAATCGCCCGTGATGACGCGCGCGCTTTTCTCGAGAAAGACTCGCATTTACTTAGCCCGCGCGGGCAGGCGCTGCAAACACTTCTTCGCCTGTTCGACAAGATGGACAGCGTTGCATTGCTGAAGGCGGGATAAAATGACTTTCGAAATTTTTCTCTCGCTGGCAATTTTTTCTTTCGTCACATCGATTACGCCGGGCCCGAACAATATCATGCTGCTGACATCCGGCGTGAATTTCGGCACGCGGCGTACGCTGCCGCATTTTGCCGGTGTGAATATCGGTATTTTTCTTCTTTTTCTTTTTATCGGTTTGGGACTCGGGCAGATTTTCACTCTCTACCCTCAACTCTATATGCTCATGAAAATCGCCGGTATTCTTTATTTCATTTATCTCGCATGGAAAATTATCCGCAGCACGCCGCCCGAAGACAGCGAAAATGATACCGCCAAGCCGATCACTTTTATCGAAGCCGTTCTGTTTCAATGGGTGAACCCAAAAGCGCTGCTCGTCGCCGCGAGTTATTTCAGCAGCTACACGCCGCCTGACAGCGGTTCGGGCATGATCATTACCATGTCGATTATTTATGGAATTATCAATGCGCCGTGCATCGGCGTCTGGGTTCTTGGGGGCTCAAACCTTCGGCGATATCTTCACAATCAAACTTACTTTTATGCTTTCAACTGGACGATGGCCATTCTGCTGATATTATCCTTGATGCCGATTGTTTTTAGCACGCATTTATAAGTCTGAGCCAGAAGGAGTTCGGAAAACATGGAAAAGTACATGACGCCAAGCCGATTTCGTGTTCTCATCTGGATAAATTTTCTACTCTACATCGCTTATTTTATCTTTGGCATCTTCTTCGACGAGTCTGAACCCACCGGCGCTTTTAACGCATCGAGTTCTTTCCTGCTCCCTCTTGCCATCGGCCTTCTCGTTCTCTGCCTCTATTGTAATTTTGCCCTTTACAGGTTCTGGCACCATGGCCGCATCATTTTTACGGCTTTGACTTTCCTGTGCCTCATTCCCATCTGGTCTACTTACAGCGCCGCCGACGCGGCGATGCTGGCGTGGGACTCTTATTTCATGAACATACTTTCATTCTTAAACGGCGTTCTTTTCGTGCTAATATGGACAGCGCCAATCCGATACGAATTCGAAAAAAACTGATCATTCCACTGTCACTGATTTGGCGAGGTTGCGCGGCTGGTCGATATCGCGGCCAAGATGCAGCGCCGTGTAGTAAGCCAGCAGCTGGATCGGGATCGCATAGACAATCGGTGTGATGAATGGGTCGAGCTTCGGCATTTTGAGAAGCGCGAACGTATCGCCCGCCAGCTCCGCGCCTTTTGCGTCCGTGATCAGCACAACCTTGCCGCCGCGCGCCGCCACTTCCTGCATGTTCGACAATGTTTTTTCGAACAGATCGTCATGCGGTGCGATCACGATGACAGGGACATTCTCGTCGATGAGCGCAATAGGGCCGTGCTTCAATTCACCAGCCGCGTAACCCTCGGCATGGAGATAGCTGATTTCTTTTAATTTTAGCGCGCCTTCCAGCGCCAGCGGGAAACTGGTGCCGCGGCCGACATAAAGAACGCTGCGCGCGTTGATAATATGTTTCGCGAGCTGTTCGATCTGCGGCTCCAGTTCCAGCGCCTCGCTGATATGGCGCGGCAATTCGGTGAGCGCATGAACGAGATGTTTGCATTCCTCGTCATTCAAAACGCCGCGTGCTTTTCCGGCGCTGAGCGCGATGCAGGCCATCGCCGTCAACTGGCAGGTGAAAGCCTTGGTCGAAGCCACGCCGATTTCCGTACCCGCCAATGTGGGGAACACCACATCCGCCTCACGCGCAATGGTCGATGTCGCGATATTGACTATCGCGCCGATCTTCTGACCCTTCTGCTTGCAATAGCGCAACGTCGCCAGCGTATCGGCCACTGCGTCGTCGAACCCGGCGGAACTGGCCGAACGCGCCGTCGCCATGGCGAAAGTGTCGCCGCGCGATCCCTATCAGCAGCTCGTCGACGCCTCGCTGCTGGCGCAGGGCGAT
>JAZKID010000015.1:51185-58193 GCA_040385045.1 Pseudomonadota bacterium
GCCCGTCCGCATCCAGCGGCGCTTCGCGGTAACGGAATTCGGACGCGATATCGATATCGACGGGCAGTCTTGCAGCGCGTTCGAACCAGTAGCGGCTGGCGAGTGCGGCGAAATAAGCGGTCCCGCAGGCCGAAAGTGAAAGACGCGACAGTTTTGCAAAATCGAACGGCAGTTCCGGCAGCTTGATCGTTTCGCTGGCGAGGTCGATGTAATGCGCCAGTGTATGACTGATTACTTCCTGCTGTTCGTGAATTTCCTTTAGCATGAAATGCTTGAAAGGACCTTTTTCGACAACGCTCCCTTCAACAGGCACGCGCGTTTGCGAGCGCTGCACAGGTTTGTCGCTACGATCAAAAATCTCGACACCGCTGCGATGCAACACGGCCCAGTCGCCCTCTTCGAGATAAGTGACGTCGTTGGTAAAATCGGTGAGCGCCAGCGCATCGGAGCCGAGATACATGCTGCCATCGCCGTGGCCGATCGCGAGCGGCGAGCCCTGCCGCGCACAGATGATCAGATCTTCCTCACCATCGAACAGGAAAGCCAGCGCAAATGCACCACGCAGTTTTTTTAAAGTCTCGGAGACGGCCTGCTTCGGCGGCTTGCCGCCCCGCAACGCTTTCGTGACAAGATGGGCAATGACTTCCGTATCCGTTTCACTTTCGAAATTGATGCCGTCGCCCAGCAGGCTTTCGCGCAGCTCTTTATAATTCTCGATAATGCCGTTGTGAACAACCGCAACATTCTGCGTCATGTGCGGGTGCGCGTTTTCCAGCGACGGTTTGCCATGCGTCGCCCAGCGCGAATGGCCTATGCCGATGGTGCCGGCGAGCGGTTCTTTCTCGACCAGCTCTTCGAGATTTTTCAGCTTGCCTGCCGCACGGCGGCGCGCCAGTACGCCGTTTTCCATGGTCGCGATACCGGCGGAGTCGTATCCACGGTACTCAAGGTGACGCAGAGCGTCCATCAAATGATGCGCGACGGGTTGGTTCGAAAGAATGCCGACAATTCCACACATATTGTTTTCCTAACGATAATGAGGTGGGGTTTTCAAATAACGAAATGTTGCGATACGTGGCACTATTTCGTTTTGGCCTGCGCTTTACGCGCGGCGCGCGCTTTTTTATTGGCGCGGATTTTTGCCGCGCCCTGCTTCGGTTTGATTGTCTGTTCCTTCACACGGCCAAAAACAAGACTGCCGGAGGGGGTATCTTTCGTCACTGTACTGCCTGCTGCAACCAGAACCTCGTCACCGATTTTTAACGGTGCGACCAGCGTGCTGTTAGAACCGACAAACACGTCCCTGCCGATTTTTGTTTTGTGCTTGTTGGCGCCGTCAAAATTGCAGGTGATCGTTCCGGCACCGATATTCGTACCCTCTCCCACATCCGCGTCACCGATATAGCTGAGATGATTGACATCGACGTGGGCTGCAATGGTTGAACGGTTCACTTCGACGAAATTGCCTATGTGTGCGCCAGCACCGATTTTTGAACCCGGGCGCAAACGTGCATACGGACCGATGCGCGCACCCCTGCCGACAGATACCCCTTCAAGATGCGAAAAACTTAAAATCTCCGCGCCGCTTTCAATCGTCACGCCTTTGCCGATCACGACGTGTGGGGCAATTGTCACATCTTCGTCGATTTTCGTATCGTGTGAAAGAAAAACGGTATCAGGCGCGATGAGCGTTGCACCGTTGGCCATCGCCCGTTCGCGCAGGCGCTGTTGCATCACCGCTTCAGCCTGACTGAGTTGCGCGCGCGTGTTGACGCCCAGCGTGTCTTCCGTCGGCACACTTGCCGCCTCAACACGCAAACCATTGCCGTGCGCAATCGCGATCGCATCGGTGAGGTAATACTCACCCGTTTTTTTCGATTTTTTGATCGCTTTTAAAATAGCCAACGCTTTTTCGGCAGCAAAGCCGATCATACCGCTGTTGAGAAGCGTGATTTTTTTCTGCGCCGCATTCGCTTCTTTTTCTTCAACGATCGCAGTCACGCGATTGCCTTCCATGATCACGCGGCCATAACCGAACGGATTTTCCAGTTCGAATGCGCCCACCACGACATCGGCGCCGTCATCCAGTTTTTTGCAGATCGCCTGAAAGGTTTCCGGCCGCAGCAGCGGCGTATCACCCGCCGCGATGATGACATGCCCCTTCATGCCTTTCAGCGCCTTTTCGGCCTGCAAAACGGCATGGCCGGTACCGAGCCGCTGTGCCTGAACAAAAAGAGCGGCCTTGGCGTCAAAGTTCTTCACACATTTCGTCACATCTTCGCGACCGGGGCCGATGACGACAATTGTATCAGTGCTGCCCGCCGCCTTGGCCGCGCGCAGGACATGGTCCAGCAGCGACAATCCCGCCACTTCATGCAAAACTTTGGGCTTCGCCGAGCGCATGCGTGTGCCTTCGCCGGCGGCTAGAATAAGAGTTTGAAAAGTGCGTTTCGCCATAGACCTGTTTTCTACGTGACTCTGCCCTGATGCGCTACGCGGCAAATCAGGTCATACTCAGAAAAGCATTGGCCTGATTCGGCCAGAGGGTTTGTTCAAGGGTTTGGTGATGGCAAAAAAGACGAAGAACGCAGATCTGGACGACATCATTTTCAGCGTGCCGCGGCGGCTGGAGCGGCTGTGGGACGAAATCCGCGTGCCGCTGTTCTGGTCGACGGCGGCGGTGATTTCCATGGGCATTCTCGTCAGCCTGTCGGTGACACAAAAAGGCGGCGAACGCCTCGCGCAAATTCCTTACGACATGCAGGACCTGATCCAGAAACAGAATCCCGGCGCCAGCCTTTCTGCCGCCCTCGATAAACGTATGGGAAGTGTGCGCGATGAAAATCTTGAGCTTGCCGCGGCACGCACGCAGCTTGAAACGCGCGTTGCGCAGCTTGAAGATAGCCTTGGTGATATCACCGCATCCATTCCGCAAACCGCAAAAATTGCGCCAGCAGTGCCGAATACGGCCACAACTGTCGCGCCCTCTCCGAAAGAACTTGCCGCACTGAACAAGACGCTTCCGCAAGGCGATGAGCTTGCCGCCAAAGGCCACCTCACGCTGGCAACCCGCAGCGAGTTCGGCATCGATCTCGGCGGTTATTCAAGTCTGCGCGCGGCACGCGACAACTGGATCAAGATGATGGAGCAGTATGGTGCGATCATGACAGGTTATGAGCCGGTCATTACCGCGCGCGATGGCGGAGACACCGTGTCGCTGCATCTTGTTGTCGGGCCGTTTTCGAATATCACCGATGCAGCCGCCGCTTGCGCAAAATTACGCGCGGCCGGGATGACGAATTGCGCCCCCGCTTCTTATGACGGTCAAAGGCTGGCGCTAAGATAGCCTTTAACGCTTTGATTTTGCTGTTTAATTTTTTAAGAAACCTTGAGCTCGCTCTTGTGTTGCGGTTTCAGGCTAAAATAAAGGAAATTCTTTTGTGTCTTGTGACACTTGGCGCTATTGACCGCACGCCCCCCGCTCCGTACACAAAACCCATCTTGCAACGCGCAAGCCTTGGTAGGGCGGGTAGCTCAGTGGTAGAGCACGTGACTTTTAATCATGTGGTCGAGGGTTCGATCCCCTCCCCGCTCACCAATTTTCTTTCAAAGCCATCAATAGGTTGCTGATACCTCCGAGAAATCGGGGAGCATGGGCGCGTGCTTATAAGTCATGAGATAAGAAAGATTAAATCTGAAAAATCTATAACCTTCTGAAATCAATTCGCTTTTTGCGCTTTCGAGTGTCTCTCCATATTCAGCTTCAGGCGGGGTGTTTAAGCGCTAATGTAATTACAAAAAATATCTGCTAAACGTTTTCATTGTTGTGAAAGTAACAGGCAATGCAAAAAAAGAGTTTGTTCAAGGGTACCCGTGCGGCGCTGAAAAAGCGGAACCTTGCTTTTAAAAAGAAATTACGAAACTGGCTCGAGAAAAAATTTCTGCCGGAATATCGCCTGATCAAGTCCGATTTTGAAAAAGCTTTTGCCTTTACACGCGCAAAAATCGCCTTGGTTGTTTCGACCTGGCCGTCTTATGTCAGCTCGCAGGAAGATCTGAAATTTGCCGACGATGTCAGCGCTGCGGTTTATGAAGAAACGCCGCGCCGCGCGAAACATCTGCTTTATGCCATTGCGGCTTTGTTGCTGACATTTTTGATCTGGTCATGCTTTGCTCAGCTTGAGCAGGTCGCGCGCGGCGAAGGCCAGGTTATTCCTTCAAGCAAAACGCAAGTCGTACAATCTCTGGAAGCCGGTATTATCAAAGGCATCAGTGCACAGGCCGGCGACAGCGTCAAAAAAGGCCAGATGCTGCTGCAGATCGACGATACCGGATTTTCTTCCAGTCTCGGCGAATTGCGCGCAAAAGAAGCGGCACTGCTCGGCCAGGTGCAAAGGCTGCGCGTTGAAATCAGCGACACCACGGCCTCCAGCCTGACTTTCCCGGACGATTTTACGAAGCGTGCACCTAATATCGTGCAAAACGAACTTCAGCTCTTTCAGGCGCGGCGCAAGAATCTCAACAACCAGATCTCCATTCTCGAAGAGCGTTTGCGCCAGAAAGAATTGCAGCTGATCGAAACGCAGAAAAATATCGACCGCCTGCAACGCACGCTGGATATCAGCCAAAGCGAACTTGATCTCAAGCTGCCACTCGCTGCCAAGGGTGTCATTCCAAAAACCCAGATCCTCCAACTTCAGCGTGAAATGTCGGATATTTCCGGCCAGCTTGATGTCGCCAAACAGTCCATGCCGCGTCTGGAAGCAGCCATGCGTGAATCGAAACAGCAGATCGAAGAGCAGATCCTGACATTCCGGCAGACTGCACAGGGCGATCTGAACGAACGCCTGTCGGACCTATCCGTCGTGCAGGAATCGCTCAAAGCGGCCAAAGACAAGGTCTTCCGCACGGATATCCGCTCGCCGGTTGATGGTATCGTGAATAAATTGAACATCACGACTGTTGGCGGCGTAATCAAACCGGGAGAAACACTGCTGGAGATTGTCCCGCTTGAAGACAATCTTCTGATTGAAGCGCGCATTGCGCCGAAAGACATTGCCTTCATCACAGCCAAGCAGAAGGCAATGGTCAAAATCACGGCTTATGATTTTTCGATTTACGGGGGGCTTGATGGCACAGTCGAGCGCGTATCGCCTAATAGCAGCTACGACGAAATTTCGCGTCAGTATTACTATATTGTTACCGTCAAAACGTCCGCCGCACGCTTGACGAAGGGGAAGGAAGAACTACCCATCATCCCTGGAATGGTCGCATCCGTTGATATTATTACAGGCAAACGGAGCGTTTTTAATATCCTCACCAAGCCCATTTCAAAAGCGCGCTATGAAGCCCTGCGTGAACCATAGGGTTTACGATTTCTAAAAGGCATCGCTAAAATTTGGCCCTGCACTTTTAGCCGGAAAAAACACGCCCCTGCCATCATTCCTGCAACAGCCGCGTCAGTCGGCTTTTGTCATGGGGATGCGTTGTGTTGGGTGCGTTTTTACAAAGCCTGTCTTTGCGGCTTTATGCAAAACATTTTTGCGTCTGGATTTTATCGGGCGCAATTTTAATAGCCGGTGCAGTCTCGACATCTGCTTCCGCTTCTGCCGTGAGCACACATTTCGCGTCTCGCCCCGATACAAAAAAACAATCGTTGCCGTTTGGCGTTTTTGGCTCTCTTGAATTTCGCACCAACGGAGCGATGTCCATTGCCGGATGGAATAACGTACTGCAGCGCATGAAGCGTGAGCGGGTTATGTATAAAGCATGTCTGAGGGAAGATACGTCTTGCACACCTGCCGTGCAAAAATGGCGGCAAGCCTTGCAAGATTTGCGGATGAAAAATCAAAAAACCCAGCTCACGGCTATTAATAATTTTATCAACCATGCCAGCCCTTACCGCGAAGATAAAAGCCATTTTGGCCGTGCGGACCTGTGGCAGACTCCTGCAGAGTTCTTATCGGGTTCAGGAGATTGCGAGGATTATGCGATTGCAAAATTCTTCAGCCTGATCGAACTTGGCTTTACAAACGAACAGCTACGTATTGTCGTTGTCCACGATACCAAACGCAACCTTGACCATGCCGTTCTCGCTGTCACGCTGGCCGACGAAACCTATATTCTCGACAACCTGCACAATACGCCTGTACGCGACGATCAGCTTCTGCGTTATGCTCCTGTGTATTCCGTCAATCTCACATCTCGCTGGGGACATGTCGTCACGGCGCAGATTCGTAACCAATATGTCGCCTTTGTAGCGGATCGTGATAATACGAGAAAACAGCAGCAGATCGCCGCCGCGCCGCCGTTACCTGAGCGTCAGGAAAAAAGTGCAACCTTTATGACGAGCGACATCGCCGACAATATTCGCGGCCGTTTCTGGCAGCTGACGGCTATCGCCTAGTGTCGCAGGAAACGCAGCATCTGGCTGTGATAGCAGTCGCATTTGCTGATCGTTTCTTCTTCAATTGCGCCGCCGTTGAGATAGCCGATCGCCTGACCGCATAAAGCTTTTGTTTCATTCGCCCAGACATAGGCTGGGCTGCGATGGAAAATGATGCCGTCATCTTCTGAAACGGCAACAGAATGATCGAAACGCTTGGCAAGCGCCGTTTCAACTTCATACCGCGTTGCTAAGTTAAGAATCGGAGAAGGCTGTACAAGGCGGCAATATCGCACCGCTTCACGATAGACGCGGCCTTCGGCAAGATCGGCCGCCTTCGCCGGTAGTAGGCACGCAAATATAAGACCGGCGATCAGGACTGGTTTTTTCATTTATTCCTCCGTAAGCCCGGCGATGGGCTGCGACAACAAAGACGACACTAAAACTGCATGACAGAACGCAGCTTACGCAACAACCGTGCCTGCATGGTTTTGGCCTGCAACGGCATCATCAAACACGACCGATATGGAACTTCCTGAAGCCAGCGGCGACGAGAAAGTTGCGATTGTCTGGAACGCAGCACCGCCGCCGGTGCCATCCGTATCGACCTGCAACTGCGTACC
>JAZKID010000015.1:58203-61161 GCA_040385045.1 Pseudomonadota bacterium
TGAGGCTCTGGCCCGCCGCGACAGTGAACAGTGATGACTCAAACTCCAGCATGTCTTGCGACGTGTTGAAGTCGGCAATGATGTCCTGCAACGCCGCACCATCCAGCGCGGAAGAGTCGAACTGGAAGGTGTCGTTGTTAGCGCCACCTGTGAGTGTGTTTTTCCCTGCCCCGCCGATGAGAATATCATTACCGGCGCCACCATCGAATATATCATTGCCGGCAAGACCGAATAACGTGTCGTTGCCGCCTAAACCATTAAGCGTGTCGTTGAGCGGACCACCGACCAGCGTTTCATTGTCGGCCGTGCCGTTCAGCGTCACCACAGAAGTTGCACCGCCGCCAAGCAGCTGCACATCGATAGTCTGGATATCGCCGACACCTGTGACCGCATCGCCATCAGAATCTGTAATCGCGACGCCGAACGAGAAGGCCTGATTATCCGGCACCACAGTCGAGGAGTAAGCGAAGTTCTCGACGCGGAAATTGCCGCTATGGTCAAAGCGCACCACGATCCAGTCGAACGTGCCTGTGGGGTTGATCGTCGTCGTTTCGACACCGTTGCCGCCGATATCACTGAGCGAGAAAGAACCCGTCTGAAAAGGCACATCCCCCGCTGTCGGTTTCGTCACGCCCGTATTATAAGCCGCCCAGGAAATGACCGTTGCGGCCGCGCCGGGGAAATTCACATCGAATGTCAGGCTGTCCGCGCCGGATTTTCCGAACATGAAGCCTTCATTGTCGTTGAGGTTGGCGTTGCCGACGCCGAACCCGCCGCCCGAGACGTTCAGACGTTCGCCATTGGCCTGCGTATCGACAAAATTGGTCACGCCCGTGCTGGTAAAGGTCAAGCCGTCAAAAGTAGCGCCACCAGTTGTGACAGAGTCATAGATGCCGGCAGCGATGTTTTGCAGTGCATTTGTTTGTGTGACTGTCGGCCGCGCGTTTACGAGATCGAAATGGTAGGCGCCGCTTGCATCGAGATCGACAGTAAAGAATGTGGTTGCGCCAACTTTAGCCGTAATCAATGACCCGCCGTCAAGTTGTGCAGCAGTCGTGTAGGTAATGCCCGACACGCTGGTTAGCGGCGTCAAGGTGAAACTATGCGGCTGATCAGCACCGGCCGTGAAGCCAACTGTGCCGTCATAATGATTGCCTGAAACGTTGGCGACAACACCATCTGTGATGCTGCCCAATGATGGCACGTCGTCGGTGATCGTCACCGACATATTGGCTGTTGCCGTGTCGGTATCTGCATCAGTCGCAAGAATTTGAATTCCCGTGACGCTGATATTTCCGGAGCCCGTAGCATGCGGGAAATTGTCGGTCAGCGTTGCCGTAACAGTCGGCGTTACCGCTGCGCCGGCATTCGCCGTCAACATGCCGGACAAAGCCAGCACGATCGCGAGTGGACCGGCGAGCGAGCCGAGATGGCCTTCAAGCTGACCAAGTCCGTTTACCTGCCAGGCGAAAACGGAGCCTGCGGCTGCGCCGGACACGTTGATGCCGCCGGTTGAGCCGAAAGCAATCGATGTGATGTTGTCGGAACCCGCCGTAAAGGTCAGCTGGTTTCCAGCTCCACTCTGCGCGGTTTCAGTCGTCGCAGACGGATTGGAGCCTGTGGTTGTCGCTGCAGCAAGATCTGCGCCGCTCTGCGTCAGATCAAGAGCTGCCTCGCTCACCGTGAGCGCAAGCGTGCCTGCAACTGTGGGATTGGCACCATCGCTGATGATGATCGATTGCGCCGCCGTGCTGGTGTCGCCATCGCCATCGGTAATTTGATAGGTGAAATTCGCATTCGTAGCCGTGCCGCTATTTGGATCGAACGACCATGTACCGTCAGCCTGAAAACTGTAGGTGCCGATTGCGTTCGACAGTGTGGTGATGCCGACGGATGCCACAGTCTGCAACCCGCTGCCGATATCGACAGCCGTCAGTTTCGCGCCGTCAGCACCCTGCACGTCATTGTTGAGCAGATTGACGCCGCTTGTTGCACCGTCCGTTTCGGTGACGGTCAACGCTGCTCCGGCGTTTGCCGTTGGAACATCGTCAATGACGGTCAACTGGGCTGTGCCTTTAACCGTGCTGCCGTCGATATCCGTCGCAACAACGCTGATATTGCCGACGACGACATTGCCCGAACCTGCCGCGTGCTGCAGCTGATCGCTTAATGTTGCTGTGATGATCGGCGTTGCCGTTCCACCGGCAGCGGCTGTTGTCGTACCCGCGAGGCCGATGTGGATCGCAGCACCAAGATTGGTTGCGCCCTGGAACAAGGTACCGATCAGTTCGCCGCCGCTCAAACTCCAGCTCAGCGTATAGCCGGCAGCGAGACCGCTGACGCTTGGCACGTTGGCGCCGTTTGGTACCGCGAGTGCGATCGAAGTAATCGCATCGGATCCTGCGGTGAAGCTCAGTTGATTACCCGCCCCGCTCTGCGCGGTTTCGGATGTTGCAAACGAATTGGAGCCGATGACGGTTCCAGCAGCCAGATCCGCTCCATCCTGCAACAGATCGAGCCCGGCCTCGTTGACACTGAGAGCGAGTGTCCCCGCCACGGCAGGTCCTGGACCGTCATTAATCGTGCGTTGCCGTGCTGGTGTCGCCATCGCCATCCGTAATACGATAGCTGAAGTCTGCATTCACAAGTACAGCATTGTTCTGGTTGGCGGCAGGATCGAAGGTCCATGTACCATCGGCCTTGAACGTGTAGCTGCCTTTCGCCGTTGTAAACCCGAACACACCGCCGCCAAGATTGGCGCCACTGGTGAGGGCGACGAAACCCGAGCCGAGATCGACATGCGTGACAGTGGCGCCATCTGCGCCCTGAGTATCATTGGTAAGAAGATTGACGCCGCTTGTTGCGCCATCACTTTCAGTAACGGTGAGTGAAAGATCGGCCACAGCTGTCGGCACATCGTCCGTGACATTTACTGTGACGGTTGCCGTCGCCATGTCG
>JAZKID010000016.1:0-2060 GCA_040385045.1 Pseudomonadota bacterium
ACGCATATTGAAAATGGTTGTGATGAAATTGATCGCGCCCAGAATGGACGACGCACCCGCAATGTGCAGTGAGAGAATAACAAAATCGACCGCAGGACCGGGATGGCCGAAGGGCCCGCCACCGGAGAGCGGCGGATAAGCCGTCCAGCCGCCGCCGAAACCGTTGGCGCCAGCAGAGCCCGGCACGAACAGCGAAATGATCAGCAGCAGGAAAGCAGGCGGCAGCAGCCAGAAGGAAATATTGTTGAGACGCGGAAATGCCATATCCGGCGCGCCGATCATCAACGGCACGAAAAAGTTGGCAAAGCCGCCGATAAAGGCTGGCATGACCATGAAGAAGACCATGATGACACCGTGGCCGGTCGTGAACACGTTGAAGACTTCGGCATTGCTGAAAATCTGCAAGCCGGGATTTTGCAATTCCATGCGGATGCCGCCGGACAGAAGCGCGCCGATCAAACCTGCGAACATCGCGAACCACAAATAAAGAACACCGATGTCTTTATGGTTCGTCGAGAACAGCCAGCGCGACAATCCGGTTGGATGGCCATGAGCGTGGTCGTGGGCGGCGTGAGCGGTCATATCGGCAGGCATGGTTTCAAAACCTCAAAAGATGTTTCGTTGAATTATTTCAGGGCGGCCGTTGTCAGTTCAGGTGCGGTGTTGTCGGCATATTTTTGCTTGGCTTCGGCAAGCCATGCATCGAACTCGGCCTGTTCGACGACGCGAATGGAGATCGGCATGAAGGAATGGTTGGCGCCGCAAAGTTCCGAGCACTGGCCGTAATATATGCCGGTGCGCTCGGCTTTGAACCAGACTTCATTGAGACGGCCCGGTACCGCATCGACCTTCACGCCGAAAGCAGGAAGCGCGAACGCGTGGATCACACCCATCGGATCGGCCGTGACCTGCACAACCACAACCTTGTTGACCGGAACGACGAGTTCGTTATCGACAGCCAGAAGACGCGGCTGAGCGACAGGGTCCTTGCGGTCCTTGTCTTCCAGCATGCGACTATCGAAAGCGAAGCCGCCCTGATCAGGATAGGTGTAATTCCAGTACCACGAATAGCCTGTCGCCTTCACAGTGAGATCAGCCGGCGGCGGCGAATACTCATTATAGAGAAGGCGGAATGACGGGATGGCGATGAAGATCAAAATCAAAATCGGCACAACCGTCCAGAGAACCTCGATCAGCGTATTGTGCGAATTCTTCGATGGCGTCGGGTTCGATTTCGAATTGTAGCGCACCATGCACCACACCAGCAGCCCGAGCACGAACAGCACCACCGCCGTGATGATCGGCAGCAGAATATAGTTATGGAAGGATGTGATCTCATGCATGATCGGCGAAGCGGCATCCTGAAAGCCGAGTGCCTTTGCCGCCGGTTGCGCTGCGAGCGCTGCATTCATCTGAAAAAGAATTGCCGCGCCTGCTGCGACGCCCAACACGTTTTGCCAACGCATATTTCAAGCCACCTTGTTTTTAATGAAAAATCCCGGACAGGGACCTTCGTGAACCTGTTCTTCCATAACGGAAATTCGGCTGAAAACAAGCGATTGGAGAGACAAGTTTTGGGAATAACCACAGTCGTGCCGTTTTTTATTCGCAACATCCTTAATATGACCAGCGCGAAACAAGCAAAAGCTGAGGGGTTGAGGCCGCCGCGCCTTGCCTTTTCACAGCGCCCGCGCCAATCTCTCGCATCTTTTCAAAAGGGTTTCCGCATGCGTCTTCCGGCCGCTTTTTTCCTGTCTCTCTTTGTCTTTTGCGGTGCCGCCCTTGCACAAAACGCGACGGAACCTGCACCGAGCGGCGACAAGGGTGTGATTCGCGGCGCGCATGGCGACTGGCAGGTGCGCTGCGAGATGTTCCCGGGTGCCAAGAACGAACAATGCGCCCTCGTGCAGACCGTCACGGCGCAGGACCGGCCGAATGTCGGTCTTCTCGTGATCGCATTCAAAACAGCAGATCAAAAAGCACAAATTTTGCGGATTATTGCGCCGCTTGGCGTGCTGCTGCCGTCGGGCCTTGGCCTTCGCATCGATGACCAGAATGTC
>JAZKID010000017.1:0-12468 GCA_040385045.1 Pseudomonadota bacterium
CGATCTGCACGCTTCTTATCGCGGGTTACGAGCCTCGCGATCTCCGTCTCTTTGTACGCGCGCAGCGTCGCGTCCGCGTCATCGTCCTTGAACACACCCGAACCCGAAAGCCGTGCGCGTTTGACGCCCGCACCCGCCAGCAGCTCGCGCCATTGGCCGGATGATTCCGCGTGCGTCACATCGACGGATTCATTTTCGAAGCTCAGGCTTCGTGTGCGCAAGCCGCCGATCGTTACGAAACTTCCGCTGCCCGTGCTGTCGATTTTCAAAAGCAGGTCGCGGCCTTTTTGTGCAGTCATGGTCAATCCTTTAAAGTTTTTCGGTCAGCGCACGGAATGTCACAACGCCACGCGTCGTCAGCGTATCGGTCTCGCGGCGAAATTCGGCCGTATCGAAGCGGAACAGAACCAGCTTGTGCCCGCTCAGCGTCAGCGCGGCGGCTTCAAGTGCGGCAACGATCGCGTCGGCAATGCTGTAGGCCTCGCGAAAACCGGGTTGCTGCGAATAAACAGATATAGAAACGCCGTGCTCCTGCCCGCCGTTCGAACCTGTCGACCAGTCGCGCAGATTAACCGGCCCATAGGCGAGATAAGGATAGGCCGCGCGCACCGGAACGACATCGAACACGCGGTCATTCAGCAAGGCCTGCAAGGCACTGTTCGCTTTCAACGTCGTCACAACCGCCTGCTGCAATGAGAAAGAAGCCAGCGCCGTCATTCTTTTTCTTTCTGCGCGCGTTTTTGTTTCAAGCGCTTTTCCGCTTCACGCTTGACGAGTTTTTCAAGCAGGTCGCGAAACTGCGTAATATTGCGCGTCTGAACCTGCGGCTTCATGCCTTGATCTCCTCGATCAGTGCTTTTCGAAACGTGCCGTCATTATTTAAATCCGCGACAGCAAGGATATTAAAAAGGCGTTCACCGAACTTCAGACGAAGCGCGCGTGTCAGGTCAGGTCCGGCGCGGTAAATCAGCTCATGCGTGATGCGCTGTTCCATGCTTGCCTGCGCCGTGCCAGCGCGCAGCGAAACCGGGCGAAGCTCGGCCCAAAATTCCGTGACCGTGACCCAGTCGCGCGTCGCGCCGCCCGCGCCGTCGTCTTCATCGTCAGGCTGTTCCAAAATCATGCGCGTACGTAAACGGCCGGGATCGATCACATCGCTCATGGCCAAACAACCTTGTAGGGCGCAATCAGCGCTTCGACAGCCGATGAGCTGAGCGTCATGTTAAAACGCCCTGTCTCGACGCGGCTTTCGAACCACAGCGCGGCAAGGCGTAGCACCGCCTCACGCAACGGCGCGGGCACATCGCTCGGCTCGCCATAGCCGCATGTCATATCGATTTCAATCCCGTTGGCGTACGCCGTCGGCGCAAGAACGGCAGGCCGGATGATCAGCACAGCCGGCGCGCGTGCAGGATCGAGCGTGTAAGATAAAGCTGATATAATGCTTGCATCACCAGCATCATTGTAAACGCGCACTTGCGTGATCGCGTTCACCGGGGCAACCGGCAGGGCGACCTTGCGCTTCACCGGCCAGCGGTCGAGATAAGCGCGCCAGCCTTGCTCGACCAGCACACGGCGCGTGATCGATTCAACATGTAGCCGCGCGGCAGAAATCATCCGCGACAACAGATCGTCTTCGTCGTCATTCTCAAGACGCAGATGCGCCTTCAGTTCGGCAAGCGTTATCGGCTCTTCAGACGGAGGTGTGATGAGTGTGGCAGGCATGATTATCCTTTTGAAAAAAGCGGCGGGTTTTGCCCGCCGCATTCCTGAATTTTAAGCCGCTACTTTCAGCAGTTTGATGGCAGCGAAATCCTGCACGCCGCCGCCGACACGTTTCACCGTATAGAAGAGGACGTAAGGTTTCGCCGAATACGGATCGCGCAGCACCTGGATGCCCGCACGGTCGACGATGAGGTAACCGCTGCGGAAATCGCCGAACGCAAGCGGGAAAGCATTCGCCGCGATATCCGGCATGTCTTCCGCTTCCACAACGGGGAAGCCCATCAGCATGGCCGATGCGCCCGGCGCAGCCGGCGGAGTCCACAGATAGCTGCCGTCTTCCGATTTGAATTTGCGGATCGCCGCCTGCGTTCTGCGGTTCAGGACGAAGTGCGCGTTCTGGCGGTAACCGGCTTCGAGGCTGTAGATCAGATCGACAAGCCTGTCGGACGGGTCCGTATCGGCGAAACTGTCGGCATCGCCGGTGGTGATAAAGCCAAGCTTGTTCCACTCCCAGCTCGCGTTTGCGACTGTCGTGTAACTCAGGAAACCTTTCGGCTTGTTGGTGCCGTCGCCGGAAACGAAAGCGGTGCCTTCCTGTTGCGCGAAAGCAAGTTCAACTTCGCTTGCAATCCATTCGTCGATATTGACGGCGCTGTCATCGAGCAGGGCCGGCGTCGCAGCAGGCATGGCGTAAAGTTCATTGGTCGGAAACACCAACGCGTCGAGCGTCGAATTGTTCGTTTGCGAGCGCGCGCCGGTTTCAGCGGCCCAGCCTGTTGCAAAACCGTTCGTCGCGAAAGGCTTGCGATACATGTTACTCGAAACCTGACGCACACTGGCAATCGCGCGGATCGGCGAAATATTTGCAAGGCGCTGGCCGATCATCGCTTCAATCTCGACCGGCACGGTGTAACCGCCATCGGCATTCGTGCCGACAGAAAGCGATTTGCTTTCCAGGTTACCCACATCGCCGCGGCGCATGTAGGAATCGAACGCCGCTTTTTGTTCGGAAACAATTTTCGGCGCGCCGTCCATGCGCGGACGCTGCGCTTTCAGTGTCAGCGCATCATAGCGCTGCTTCTGGCGGTCGAGCTCATCCGAAAGCCGGTTCAGTTTTTCGGTTGTGATGATATCGGCGCCGCCCTTGCATTCAATCTCATGAAGGCGGCGGTCATTGGCTTCTTTATAGTTTTCGAAACTGTGCATGAACGTTTCGAAACTGTCGTTCATCTCGGCTTGCGAAATTGTGTCCAGCGCTTTTGTCTCGCGCGGTATTGTATCGGTCATAGATCAAGATCCTTGGTTTGCAGTTAAAAGTCTGGTGGCGCGCCTCAGGTTTTCGATCAGGCGCTTCGGCGCTTCGCTCTCATTCAATGCGGTCAGCCGCGCGCCCGGCAGCATCGGGAAAGTGACGAGCGAAATTTCCCACAGATCGAGCGTCACAAGCTGGCGCAAACGCCCGCCCGCTTCGCGTCGCGCAGCTTTCGTATTGAAGCCGATGGACAGACCGTCGAGCGCGCCGGCGCGGATGAGCGCAAAGGCCTCGCGCGCTCGTGTCACGCCGGAAATCAGCCGCCCGATCACGCGCAGGCCCTTATCGTCTTCGTAAATATCAAGCCAGGTGCCGATCGGCTCATTGGCATCATGCTGAAACAGGAACTTGACGTCGTTCGCCGTGCGCTCGCTTAAACTTTTTTTGAATGCACCACGCAGCACGACATCGTTGTTGCGATCTTTAATTCCGAACAGGGACGCATAACCGGTGACTAGACCATTTTCACTGATGGCGGGCGCAGGCTGCATATATTATTTTTTCCTTTTGTCAGGCGCCGTGAAAGATGGTTTGTGAATTCGCGAAACACACATTCGGCGCGCGCATTATCATTCGCCGCCGAAAAGACGCGCCGCATTTTTTGCAAGCGCGCACATATCGAAAAGAGAATTGTCAGCATCAATCTTCTCCGAACAAACGGTTCAGTCTTGCAATTTCCTGCACGAAGCGCTCGAAACGCCGGTTCGCCGCCATCAATTCGCGGAGCGCAATCAGCAAAAGCGCCGATGCGCCGCTCGCCCACAAAAACAGCGCCAGGTGCGCGAGATCACCGCGCTGGATAAAACTGGCGGCAATCGCGTCGGGCATGTTGTGTCTATATTCTTTTCGTCACATATGTTACGTTGTCACCGCTTTGGAGAACGACGATGCCGCGCTTTTATTTTCTCTGCCTGTTTCTATTCAGTCCTAGCTTTGCTCAGGCTGAATCATGCACGGCAACCTCATTGCAGGAAGCAGAGAACCTGATTTTTACTGCATCGAATTGCGAGACTGCTGTCACGCTTTACGAAGCCTGCGGCGAGAAGGCGACGTCCTATAAAAACCTCTATATTCTTTCACGTCACGCGCTGAAAAAATGCGAAAAGGAATTTCTGCCCCTTTTAACACGTCATAATAAACGTGATTATAACGTCATGGACCGACGCTGTTATAAGAAAGACGCATCGACACCGATTTTCTATTCACCAAAGCTGATGTGCCAGCCTTATATTGCGCATGGCATGGCGCGCATCGCCAATACGGCACGAGCAGAAGCGAAGAAAATGCCGAACCCGCCGCTTTAAAAAATTCATTCTGCATTTCGCGCCGCATAACCGACAGCCGCACGTTTTTCGTCGTCGTCGAGGAAATCTGCTTTCGCGACACGGTCCCACAGCGAATTACGATCGTTCGCAAGCGCATCGATCTGGTCGGTATCGTAGCGAAGATCGACATTTCCAAACGCAGGCTGCAGCCAGTGTGCCAGCGCTTGCGTAATGCGGTTCAATGTCGGCAACACCGTCTGCCGCCAGAACGCGCGGTTCGCTTCCGAATAATTCGCATAAGTCGCATCGCCGGGAATGCCGAGCAACATCGGCGGCACGCCGAACGCCAGCGCAACATCGCGCGCCGCGGCATTGCGCGTCTCGTTGAAATCCATATCGCGCGGAGACAGCGACAATGCACGCCAGTCGAGCCCGCCTTCCAGCAAAAGCGGCCGGCCTGCATTCGCAGCGCCCGAGAAACTTTGCTCCAGCTCGTCTTTCAAGCGTTCGAACTGCTCACGTGATAATGTTGCACCGGAAGAGGGTGCATAAACTAGCGCACCGGAAGGCCGCGCCGAGTTGTCGAGCAGCGCCTTGTTCCACGCACTCGCCGAATTTAAAATGTCGAGCGGAACGCCCGCCGCTTCCAAAGGCGCAAGGCCGTAATGATCGTTGGTCGGGTGAAACAGTGTCAGATGCAAAATCGGCGGCACGCCGCCTTCATCCTGCCTGAAACGCACGGCCGTGCCGCTCACCGTATATTCATATGCCTGCGGCCAGCCTTCGGAACCGGGGATCACTTTCATGCGGTCGGGGCGGAGCGCATAAAGCTCGGCCACCGTATCGTCCGTTTTCGCCGCTTCAATATAAGCGTTGCCTGCAATCAGCAGGTGCCCGACCAGCGCTTCGAAAAAAGAAGCAGCGGGCTGGCGCGGATTGGGATATTTCAGTAGCTGCAGCAGCGGATGCATGTCCATCTGCGCACCGCTGTCGAAAATATACAGCGGAACCGCCGCAACGCTTTCCGAAATCATTCGCACGCAGCGGTAGACAACCGGGTTGCTGGCATAGCCCTTCGCGGCGAGGTGCGCATAATCGCGGGGCGACCACACGGCGCGCCCGAGATGGCCGAGCGCAACAATACTGTGCGCGCGCGAGGATTTCTCTTCGCGTTTCTGCGTTTGATTAAATGGCCACATATTATCTCGATTCAAAGTCTTCTGATCACCGGCTCAGGTACCGTTTTTTGTAAGGCGCTGATCGCCCACACCAGAGCGTCCAGCCTGTCGGGCGAGCGCCCGCCGCTTAAGCCGTCGGTTGAGAAATCGCACATTTCGTCTTCAAGCTCCGGATAAGCGCCGACATGATGGACGAGCCCACGCGCATAAAGCGCCGCGACAGGTTCCGCGCGCAGATATTTTCCGCGCGTTGCATGCACCCGTTTCACCGGGATATTTTCATCCACTGCGCGCAGCACGGCCTCGATCATTTCACCACCCTGGTTGCTCTCCGCATAAAGCGCGTCGGCCTGCAGCCGGTGATAAAGCGCGACGGCTTTCGCCGCCCACACATCGGGCCGCGCCCTCACCAAGGTTGCGTCTTCCAGCACATAAAACTGTTCGTTTTCGCCCTGCCCTGCCGCGACAAGGCCGCAGGCGTCGGCGTTTTTTCCGGATGTTGCGGCCGGATCGAGCGCAAGCACGATGCGCTTCAGCTCCGGCGCTTTCACGACACGCGCGCTTTCAATCATTTCGCGTGACCACAGCGCATCTTCGCGCTCGGCGATAATTTCGCCCAGCACTTCCTGTCGCCACAGCCGCGTATTTTTGTAACGCGCCAGCACATGTTTCAGAAAAACCGGCGACAGGTTTTCGGCATTGGCATTCGTCGTCGCGCGCGTGACGACACATCGCTTGTCGCTCATCAACTTCTTCAACAAAGGCAAAGGCCGCGGCGTTGTCGTCACCACCTGTTGCGGCCTGTCGGACAGCCGCAGCGCAAACTGCAACATGTCCCACGTGTCCTGCACATAACGCCATTTCGCGATCTCGTCGCACCACGCCGCGTGAAACTGTGGTCCGCGCAGACCATCCGGGTCCTGCGCCGAAAAAATCTGCGCCTGCGCGCCGTTCGGCCATGTCAGAACCCCGCGCGATTTTTCAAAAGCCGGGCGTTGCGCTTTCGGGTGAATGGCGAGAAGGCCTGAAACGCCTTCCACCATCACGTCGCGCGCATCGTCATATGTTTCGCCGACAAGTGCGATGCGCTCATGCGGTTCATCCGCGAACGGCGCAAGGCCCAAAGCCATCGCACGCACCCATTCCGCACCGGCGCGCGTTTTACCGGCGCCGCGCCCGCCTAAAATCAGCCAGCTTGTCCAGTCCTTGCGGCGCGGCAGCTGGTGCCGTTTCGCCCACAGCGGCCAGTCATATTCGAGAAATTCAAGCTCCGCGTCGCTTAACGTTTCCAGTATTTGCAGCAGGAGCGTTTCGTGGCTGTCCTTTTCGGGTAAGCTCGGCAAATCGTTTGACAAGCTTTCGTAAAATTGCGCTCCGCTCGGTGTTTTTCGCGGCACGGTTTTTTCCCAGCAGTTTTTTCTTGGCCATCTCTTCATCCAGATTAGATAAACGCTCCAGCGTGCTGGTCAGCGCCGCCAGCGATTTCGTGCTGCGCTCCAGGTCGTCGTTCGCGTCGCATTTTTCAAAATTTTCGACTTGCTGCTGAAACTGCTTCAAGAGGCGCTTCAGCATCGCCTCCGGCTTTTGCGCCTGAAGGCCTGTTTGTTTTTTTGTCAGGTGACGTGCTCTTCTTCAGTTGAGCGCCGGATGCAATTCTTCGATGATGCCAAATTACTTCAAAACAGCGTGACGCTCAATTCGGGATGAATACCGAGGCACAACAGGGATAACTACCTGCCCTTCGCCTAAGCTCAGGGCGTTCGACATTCAAACTGACACATCCGTGTCAGTTTGCCGGCTATGCCGTCATGTCTCACCCTTCGGCAACTCCAGCGCATGCAGTTCATAATCGTCAAGTTCGACGTCGCGCTCATACGCCGTCACTTTCCCGCGCGCGGAGATGCCGGCCTCGTGCACGCTCTCATGCGAACCTGAAATCAGGTAGTGCCATGTGTGCAGCGGCTTCCCCTGCGCACGAAGCGCATAAGCACATGTCGGCGGCAACCAGTCGATCTGTTTCAGATTGCGCGTATTGAAGGAAACACAGTCCGGAACGCGCGCCTTGCGGTTGGTGTAATCGGTGCAGTTGCAGGCCTGACAATCGAATAAATTACAGGCCACGGATGTAAAAGTTAACACGCCCGTTTCCTCGTCTTCCACCTTGTTGAGGCAGCACAGGCCGCAGCCGTCGCAAAGGGCTTCCCATTCCTTGCGGTTCAGGTCGGCTAAAGGCTTCTCCCAGAAAGGTTTTTCAGACAAGCAGGTTTTCCCGTATTGGCATTAAACAAGATTTGAAATCTATACCCGAAATCAGGCAAAGAAAGGTATTATATCAGAAATTGCCGTCACCGGCTCACAAACAGGTTTTACGCGCACCGTGAATATCGATCCTCTCGACAACGACCCGTTCCGCTCCCGCAGGCCCGAACATCGCCGTTTCGGTTTTCTGGAGCTTGATGCGTGGATCGATTCAACCATGTACCGCCTCGGCGATTCATCCTTGCGCGCATGGGACAGTTTCCGCGTGTTCATGGACCGCTTCGGCGTTTCCGGCGCAACGCGTTTCTCCGTCGAAATGATTTCGGATGCCGCCACCTTCGCGGTGCTCGGCGGCCTCATCATGACAGCGTTCGCGCGCCCCGCTTTCGAAATCAGTGCATCGACAGACTGGCAGCATGCGCAGGATTACGCCGTCGTTTTCCTCGACCGCGCCGGCAATGAAATCGGCAAGCGCGGCGTGTTGCACTCTTCCATCGTTCCGCTTGAAGAAATGCCGGACTACCTGATCAAGGCAACACTGGCGACTGAAGATCGCCGCTTCTATGAACATTTCGGCATCGACATCACCGGCACGGCGCGCGCGCTTGTCGAAAACATCCGCGCCAACGGCGTGTCGCAAGGTGGTTCGTCGCTCTCGCAACAGCTTGCGAAAAACTTATTTCTAACAAACGAGCGTTCGCTGGAACGCAAGATCAAGGAAGCGTTCTTGGCCTTCTGGCTGGAAACGCATCTGTCGAAACAGGAAATCCTGCGTCTGTATTTCGACCGCGCCTATATGGGCGGCGGTGCGTTCGGCGTCGAAGCTGCGGCGCAATTCTATTTCGGAAAATCGGTGCGTGACGTCACGCTCGCAGAAGCCGCCATGATGGCTGGTCTTTTCAAGGCGCCGACGAAATTCGCGCCGCACGTCAACCTTCCCGCCGCGCGCGCGCGCGCTAACGTGGTCCTCAGCAATCTCGTTGACGCGGGCTATATGTCCGAAGGCCAGGTTTACGAAGCGCGCCGCAACCCGGCCGTGCCGGTCAACCGCGCCGAACAGGAAACGCCGGATTATTTCCTCGACTGGGCATTCGAGGAAGTCAAAGGCATTGTCGGCACGAAAGCAAAAGTCGTCACCGTCAAGACCACGCTCGATACGTCGCTGCAACGCAAGGCGGAAGACTCGATCGAGTCATCGCTGCGCCAGTCCGGCAGCACGTACCGCGTTCGTCAGGGCGCGCTTGTCTGCCTCGAATCCGACGGCTCGGTGCGCGCCATGGTCGGCGGCCGCGATTACGGCGCCTCGCAGTTCAACCGCGCCACCGAAGCGCTGCGCCAGCCCGGCTCCTCGTTCAAACCATTCGTTTATGCTGCCGCCATGGTGCGCGGCATGACACCGAACACCGTGGTGCCAGATCTGCCGATCACGATTGGCAACTGGTCGCCGCAAAACTATACGCGCAGCTATATGGGCCCTGTCACGCTGACAACCGCGTTGATGAAATCGCTCAACACCGTCGCTGTGCGCCTTGCCGGCATGGTCGGGCGCGAAAACATCGTCGATCTGGCGCATAAAATGGGCGTGAAATCGGAACTGAAAATCAGCCGCGCGCTGCCGCTTGGCGCTGCTGAGGTCACCGTGCTCGATATGGCGACCGCCTATACCGTCTTCCAGTCGGGCGGCAAGGAAGTCAAAGCACACGGCATTGTCGAAATTCGCGACGGCAACGGCGAAATTATTTACCGCTTTGACCGCGACTCCGAAAAACCAAAACAGGTCATGACGGAAAAAGCCGCCAAGAACATGAACTACATGCTCAGCCAGGTTGTCGAAAAAGGCACAGCGCAGAAAGCACAGCTCGCGGGCGTTCAGGCCGCCGGCAAAACCGGCACCACCAACGCCTACCGCGACGCGTGGTTTGTCGGCTTCACAGGAAATTATTCGACCGCCGTCTGGTTCGGCAACGACGACTATCAGCCGATGAACCGCATGACAGGCGGCACGTTACCCGCCGCGACATGGCATGAATATATGACCTATGCACATGCGGGCATCGACCTGAAAAACATCCCCGGTCTTTCCGGCAACAGCGGTGCGCGGCCGGATCTTGATCTGCTCGCCAGCGGACCTGCGCAGGGTCTGCGCTCCTTTGCACTCACCCCAAAAGCAACCGGCGCCATCGAGACGATTGAAAACCGCCTCGTGCAGGTCGACCGGCAGAACACTTCTGCCGCACAGCCTGAAATGCCCGCCCAGCTTTCGACCGCAGCTCCTGAAGAAGCGAAGCTGGTTCGTTAAATCACCTTCCACACAGTTCCGCGAAAGCGGGGGTGAACGGCAATAGCATCTTGCGCAGACATGAGGGCGGAAGATAAAAGCAACTATGCATAACCCGCTTCACACGTTGATCGCCATCGCGCTCGGGCTGTTCCTTGGCCTTGCTACCGCATGGCTGGCGCTGGAGCAGAACTGGGGTTTCGACCGCGTCACGCTCGGGCCATGGATCGGCGAACCGCGTGCGGGCGGCGTCGATGCCGATCCTTATACGCGCGCGCTGATCGTGCAGCAGGCACAGATCCCGCTCGGCGGCGGCGAAGGTGTGGCCTTCAATGCAACAATTGACAATGACGGCGAAACACTGCGCGCCAATTGCACATACATCGTCCGCGGCAGCGCCCTCCCCACGCGCTGGTGGACGCTCACCGTCAGCGACCCGTCAGGCGCCCTGTTCACCAATCCGCTTGGCCGCCACGGTTTCACAAGCCAGGAAGTCGCGCGCACGGAAGACGGCGAATTCCGCATCATCATTTCCTCGCGCGTGCAGCCATGGAACTGGCTGCCTATCCCGCCCGACGGCCCGCTGCGCCTCACACTGCGCTTCTATGATACGCCGCTGACGACAGCGGCCGGTCTGCAAAAACAGGAACTGCCCGCCATCCGTAAAGAGGGCTGCGTATGAACCGCAACGTCATCACAGCCATTTCCATTTTTATCATTGCATGCACGGTGCATCTCGCCGCGGTGCTGATGCTGCCTTACGTCGCACCGCAGGATGTGTGGACACGTCTTGCTAAGCTCGGCCCCGTCGGCAGTTTCTACATTCATTCAAGCGCGGCGATCACCGAGGCCGCCGATCCGAATGCAGACCCCGCGATCGTCATGGCGATCTGCCGCTACGATCTTGAAAAAGCGCCATTCCGCATTTCGGGCGAACCTTCGCTCTGGTACTGGGGGCTTGCGCTGCATAATAACCGCGGCTTCATTTATTATTCGATCAACAACCGCGCCATCGGCGATCATGCGCTCGACCTGCGCATTTTGACGGAAGACGATTACGCCGCCAAGCAGCAGGAAGAAGTGGATGAAGCCGCGCAGGAATTCATCGTTCCCTCGCCTTCAACACGGGGCTATGTCGTGATGCGCGCGCTGGCGCCGGAAAACAGTTCCCGCGCACAGATTGAAGAGACGGTGAAAAAAATCGGTTGCGAGGCTTATAAGCCCGCGACGTAAGTTAATCCTTGCGGATAATTTTCTGCGACTTTGGTTTGAATTCACGCTGCATTCTTTCCGACGATGCCGCGCGCCCCGATAAGCGTGCGCTGCCCCTCGCCGAACCCATCACTTCCCATTCCAGCGCATCGATGGCGGCTTCCGCGTCGACGGCTTTTGTTGATGGCACTTCGATCATCAAACGGCCGAGCGTGGTTCGGTAAGCATGAATGCGTTTCAGCATCGAAGCTTCGACCCAGTCGACAACGCGGATGTTTTCATCAATCCGCGCTTCGGCGTCGCGGCGCATCATGCTGTCGGCCTGCAACGCCGTGATTGCCGCGCGGCGTGCACCATCGGCCTTGCCGACACGCGTCGCCACGTCGCGGAACACCGGCATGCGCGAGGCATCGCCCTGCGCCTGCTGCACCAGCCGCTCGTAATAGGTTTCATGCGACAACAGGCCGCCTTCGCGCAGCAGCATGTAAAAATCATTATCGCTGTAATCGTACCACGCGTCCGGCGCAATGCGCGCCCACTTCAGGCTGAAAACGAAATCGCTTTCCCAAGTGCCTCCGCCCGGCGGGCGCACGAGATCCCATGCCACACGGCGCAGTTCGTTTTCCTGGTCTGTCATTTCATAAGAAGACACCAGCTCGCCGCGTTTTTCGGCAGCAATGAAATTTCCTGCGCCGCTTAAAATCGTATCGTGAAAAACGGAATCATCCTTGCGGCCGAAATCGCCGACAGGCTGCGTCACACAGGCGGTCAGGAATAAAGGCGCCGTGCAGCTGAGGATAAAACGAATGCGCATTTCAATCTTTTCAGGAATTTTTCGGTTTTGATTTACGCCGTGAACGCGTTGTCTTTGTCGGCGGCAGCACTGGCGGCTCTTCGGCGCGCTCATAGCGCACACCCGTATAAAGCACGACCTGCGCCGGTCCGTGCGGCGATTCTGCACCATACTCGCGCAAACCCCTGTGGTCGCGCTCCGATGCCAGATCGACGATGTCCCCCATTGTGCTCTCCTCTTGGCGCCGCGCCGACTCGATATCTAGACGCCGGCAGCCGCTTTTTTCCATTAAGCTTCCGATACGGTTGACACTTCGTTAACGGTTGGCTGCGAGAGTGAATTTAAGCACTTCTTAATGAGTGACGGTGAGACCATGCCAGATCTTCAAGCGGCAAAAAGCCAAGTTCAAACAAGCAGTTCCGAACAGGAACGGATCGACCAGCTCG
>JAZKID010000018.1:0-3285 GCA_040385045.1 Pseudomonadota bacterium
CATGCTTGTAGAAATAAGACAGGCGCGCGATCGCGCGTACGATATCGGTGGATTTGTCCATCACGATCACCGCCGCCGTACCGAGGCCCGATTTCAGATCGCGCAACGCGTCGAAATCCATCGGGCAATTGATAATCTGCTCAGCAGGCACGCATGGTACGGACGACCCGCCCGGTATGACGGCCATCAGGTTGTCCCAGCCGCCGCGAATGCCGCCGCAGTGTTTTTCAATGAGCTCACGGAACGGGATGCTCATCGCTTCTTCCACCGTGCATGGCGTGTTCACATGGCCGGATATACAGAACAGTTTGGTGCCCGTATTGTTTTCGCGGCCGATGCCGGCGAACCATGGCGCGCCACGGCGCAGGATGTCCGGTGCCACCGCAATCGTTTCTACATTTGTCACTGTCGTCGGGCAACCATAAAGGCCGACATTAGCCGGGAACGGCGGCTTCAGCCGCGGCATGCCTTTTTTGCCCTCAAGACTTTCGAGCAGCGCGGTTTCCTCGCCGCAGATATATGCACCAGCACCATGATGAACGTAAATATCGTAATCCCAGCCGTGCTTGTTGCCCTTGCCGATCAGCTTCGCGTCATAAGCTTCGTCAATCGCGCGCTGTAACGCTTCGCGCTCACGGATATATTCGCCGCGGACATAAATGTAGCAGGTGTTCGCACCCATCGCGAAACCGGCGATCAGGCAACCCTCGACAAGCAGATGCGGATCGTGCCGCATGATCTCGCGGTCTTTACACGTGCCGGGCTCGGACTCGTCGGCATTGATGACGAGATAGCTCGGTCGTCCGTCGGCGCCCGGCTCTTTCGGCATGAACGACCATTTCAGGCCTGCCGGAAAACCTGCACCGCCACGCCCGCGCAGGCCGGACGCTTTAATTTCATTGACGATCCAGTCGCGCCCCTTGTCGATGAACGATTTCGTGCCATCCCATGCGCCGCGCGATTGCGCGCCCTTGAGGCTGCTATCGAGGCGGCCGTAGAGATTGGTGAAGATGCGATCTTTATCAGCCAGCATGTCAGTCGCCCTTCTGCTCGCCTTTGGATTCCGCCTGCTTGACATCCGCGTGCGGTGCAGGTTCGGCACGGCGGTTGGCCGGATCGCCCGGGCGTTTCGCTTCCGCATCCGTCAATTCCGCGCCGTGATTTTTCGGACGTGTATTATCGTTGCCGCTTTTTAGCGTCGTTGCACCGCCTTGCGGTTCGGAATAGTTGCGGCCGTTCTGCGGGCCGGGTTTCGGCGAATTGCCGGAAGCAAAGCCGTCGAGCAATTTGTTAAGGCTCTCTGGCGTGAGATCCTCATAAGTGTCCTTGCCGACCTGAATCATCGGCGCGTTCACGCAAGCACCTGCGCATTCCACTTCTTCCCATGAAAATACGCCATCGGCGGAACGATGGAATTGTTCATGATGAATACGCGAACGGCACACATCCATCAGCTCATTCGCGCCCCGCAGCATGCACGGCGTGGTGCCGCACACCTGGATATGTGCCTTGGTGCCAACAGGTTGCAGTTGGAACATGGTGTAAAATGTCGCGACTTCAAGCGCGCGAATGTACGGCATGCCGATCAATGCCGCGACATATTCGATCGCCGCGCGCGATAGCCAGTTGTTATTCTGCTCATGCGCGCGCCACAGCAGCGGAATGATCGCGGATGCTTCGCGCCCTTGCGGGTATTTTGCGATCTGTTCTTTCGCCCACGCTTCGTTATCGGGCGTGAAAGCAAATTCACTCGAAGGCTGATCCTGAACGGCAAGGCGGCGGTTGTAACTCATATGTCCTTCGCCCCCCGCGTGAAATGATAATTCCATTCATATTTGAAACCAGGACCCCAGCCTTGCGGCAAATAGCCGGTGTCGGACAATGTCACAAAAAAACTCGCGACAGCGAAATAAACGACGATACCAAGCAAAACGGCAAGCGCACTGCGCCCCGTTCTGTCTTTGACAAACAGACCGAACAGGATACCGCAGGCAAAAGGTGCAGCCCATAACGCGATCATGACGATATCCGAGATCAGGCTGTTCAACACTTCAGAAAAACTATGCGTGAGAAGTGCCGCGGCTAATTTCAATGCAATAATGATGATGACAACAAGCGCAATGACGCCAAGTTCGCGCGAGCGGCGTTTCCAGAACGGCTGATTGTCCATGCCCATCATCTGTCTACCTCGCCAAACACGATATCGAGAGAACCGAGCACGGCGGACACATCCGCCAGCATATGGCCCTTGCACATGAATTCCATCGCCTGCAAATGCGCGAAACCGGGCGCGCGGATAAAGCAGCGGTAAGGCTTGTTCGAGCCATCGGCGACGAGGTAAACACCAAACTCGCCCTTCGGCGCTTCCACCGGCACGTACACTTCACCGGCAGGCACGTGATAGCCTTCAGTGTATAGTTTGAAGTGATGGATCAACGCCTCCATCGACTCTTTCATTTCACCGCGTTTCGGCGGCACGATCTTATTATCGAGCGCACTCACCGGCCCTGTACGCTCCGACGACATCAGCATCTCGACACATTGTTTCATGATGCGAACCGACTGGCGCATTTCTTCCATGCGAATGAGATAGCGGTCGTAATTGTCGCCGTTTTTGCCGATCGGAATATCGAACTGCAGTTCATTGTAGCATTCGTAGGGTTGGCTCTTGCGCAAATCCCATGCTGCACCGGAACCGCGCACCATCACGCCCGAGAAACCCCACGCCACGGCATCTTTCAAACTGACGACGCCGATATCGACATTGCGTTGTTTAAAAATACGGTTGTGCGTGAGTAGCCCTTCGATATCGTCGCAGACTTTCAGGAACGGATCGCAGAAATCACCGATGTCTTGCACCAGTTTTTCAGGAATATCCTGATGTACGCCGCCCGGGCGCACATAGGCCGCGTGCATGCGTGAGCCTGATGCACGCTCGTAAAAGATCATCAGTTTTTCGCGCTCTTCGAAGCCCCACAGCGGCGGCGTCAGCGCGCCGACATCCATCGCCTGTGTCGTCACATTCAGAAGATGCGACAGCAGGCGGCCTATTTCAGAATAAAGAATGCGGATCAGCTGGCCACGCTTCGGCACAGTAATGCCGAGCAGTTTTTCGACGCCCAGCGCGAAAGCATGTTCCTGGTTCATCGGCGCGACATAATCGAGACGGTCGAAATACGGCACAGCCTGCAGATAGGTTTTATGCTCGATCAGTTTTTCCGTGCCGCGATGCAGAAGGCCGATATGCGGATCGACACGTTCGACGATTTCACCATCCAGCTCCAG
>JAZKID010000019.1:0-2278 GCA_040385045.1 Pseudomonadota bacterium
CGGCGGGGCTGGCCGGCATCTTGCTTGCCATGGCGCTGGCCGAGGCCGGGTTCCTGCGCATGCCGGTTTATGCGATCATCGCCTCGCCCATTCCGGCGAAACAATATTTCGAGGCTTACGCGAAAGCGCCGCGCGCGCGGCAGGAAGATCGTAATTGCGCGCACTCGTTGAAAATATTTTTCTCCTCTGGGGATGGAAGCGTTATGCGCTGGCCGCGCTCGCCGGTGCTTTCAGCGTTCTGGCGCTGCCGCCCATTGGCGCTTTTCCGGTTCTGTTCGTCACCTTTCCTATTTTGCTGTGGCTGGTCGATAGCTGCAGTATCGCCGGAAACCGTGGCGGGATTCGCGCCATGCGCCCGGCTTTCGCGATCGGCTGGTGGTTTGGCTTCGGTTATTTCCTCGCAGGATTACACTGGATCGGCGCGGCCTTTCTGGTTGAAAGCAAAACCGAATGGATGATGCCTTTTGCTATTTTAGTGCTCCCCTGCGCCTTGGCCCTGTTTACCGGCTTCGGCACGGTGGTGGCGCGCCTGCTCTGGTCGTCCAGCCCGTGGCGTGTGCTGGCGCTGAGCTTCGGTCTCGGTCTCGCCGAAGTGTTACGCGGGCATATCCTGACAGGCTTTCCGTGGAACAGTTTTGGCTATGCTTTCACCATCGGCGAAATGCAGATGCAGATCGCCAACCTCACCGGTCTTTATGGTCTGACGATCCTAACTATTTTCTGCGCCGCCTCGCCTGCCTTGCTGTTCGATCCGGCCGAGCAAGGTTTCTCACGCCGTGCACCGGTCATGATTGCGCTGGCGCTGATCGCGGTGCAGTTCGGCTACGGTTATCAGCGCCTTGAAAGAGCGCGCGTCGAGTTTACCGACAATGTGCGCCTTCGCCTCGTGCAGCCGAACCTGACACAGGAAGAACGCATCGATGTAAAAAATCGTGAAGCGATTGTCGAGCGGCTGATTTCGCTCAGCGGCGAACCCGTCGGCAATCCGGAAGATCCCAACCAGAAACAGCCGACGCATATCATCTGGCCTGAATCTGCGCTGCCGTTTCTGGTCACATCCATGCCGCAGGTTCTCTCGCGGATCGAAACCTTGCTGCAGCCGGGGCAAATCCTGATTGCGGGCCTGTCGCGCGCCGAAGATGCAGGGGCCGGTTCGAAACAAAAAAATATTTTCAACAGCATCTATGTGTTCGGTGATGACGCAAAAGTGATCAACCGCTACGACAAGGTGCATCTCGTGCCGTTCGGCGAATATCTGCCGTTTGAAAGCGCCTTCACTTCGCTTGGCATCAGATTGCTCGGCAGCCTGCCCGGTTATTCCTTCGGCGCGAAACGGCAGATCATCGGCTTGCCGAATGCGCCGCCGTTCCTGCCGCTGATCTGTTATGAAATTATTTTTCCCGGACAAATTACCGAGGACGGCGACCGCGCGGCCTGGCTCGTCAACCTGTCCGACGACAGCTGGTTCGGCCGCTCATTGGGGCCTTATCAGCACTTTCATCAGGCGCGCGTGCGTGCTGTCGAGGAAGGATTGCCGGTTGTACGTGTGACGACGACGGGCATATCTGCCGTCATCGACGCTTACGGCCGCGTTGTGAAAAAATTGCCGCTCGGGGTACAAAATGTTCTCGACAGCGGTTTGCCGAAGCCCGTTGCGCGGCCGCCTTATTCGCAGGATCCGGTCAAGGCAACATTCTATTTTCTGGCCGTCTTCGGCATCCTGACCGTGCTGACGCGCCGCCGCCAAAGCCGATGACCCGCTGAACATTCCTAAAAATTGAATCAAATGCTTTTTGCATATTGAAAGTTGCAGGGGTATGCTATGGTTAATGGAGCTAGGAAAGACAGTGACAGTAGAGCAAAAAGTACCAAACCCTGTTGATATTCAGGTCGGCGCGCGCGTCCGGATGCGCCGCATGCTGGTCGGCCTCAGCCAGGAAAAGCTGGGCGAAAAAATCGGCCTCACATTTCAGCAAATTCAAAAATACGAAAAAGGCACAAACCGTATCAGTGCGAGCCGCATGCACCAGATCGCGGATGTACTCGACGTCTCTGTCGGCTACTTCTTTGAAGGGACTTCGAACGGCGAAGACAAGAACGCAGAAGGTTTTTCCGAAAAATCGGCGCCTTACATGACGGATTTTCTCGGCACGTCCGATGGGCTGCAACTGAACAAGGCGTTCATGCGCATCAAGGACCAGAAGGTGCGCCGCAAGATCATCGATCTTGTGAAATCGCTCGCCGATGAAGGGCACGACGCCTAAAGCCTCATAAAGCC
>JAZKID010000019.1:2288-8814 GCA_040385045.1 Pseudomonadota bacterium
CCTCTTGACGAAATGCTTGGGCGCTCTAAAAGGCTCTTAAGTTTAAGCCCGCTTTTCGAAGCGGGCTTTGGCGCTTAAGCACCTTACAATTAAATCACCGGAGTTCTCCGTGAGCCGCAAGAATTATCTCTTTACAAGCGAATCCGTTTCCGAAGGTCACCCGGACAAGGTCTGCGACCGCATTTCCGACGAAGTCCTCGATCTCTTTTACCGCGAAGCCAAAAGCACCGGCATGGATGCCGCGCAGATACGTATGGGTTGCGAGGTCCTTGCCACTACCAACCGCGTTGTTGTTGCAGGTGAAAGCCGCGGCCCCGCATCGATCGGCAAAGACAGGATCGAACAGCTGGCGCGCGATGCCATTAAAGACATCGGCTACGAGCAGGAAGGTTTTCACTGGAAGAACTGCAAGGTCGATGTGTTGTTGCATCCGCAGTCGGCCGACATCGCGCAGGGCGTCGATGCATCCGGCAACAAAGATGAAGGCGCGGGCGACCAGGGCATCATGTTCGGTTATGCCTGCACGGAAACGCCGGAGCTGATGCCGGCACCAATTTTCTACTCTCACAAAATTCTCGAAAATCTTGCAATTGCCCGTAAAGCGAAAAAGGGCGATGCGGCCAAGCTCGGTCCCGATTCAAAAAGCCAGCTCACGCTGCGTTATGAAGACGGCAAGCCGGTGGAAGCGACGCAGATCGTTCTTTCCACGCAACATCTCGATGAGACGCTTACATCCGACGATGTACGTGAAATCGTCGAACCATTCATCCGCGACACGCTGCCTGCGGGCTGGGTGACGAAAAACACCGTCTGGCATGTCAACCCGACAGGCAAATTCGTCATCGGCGGGCCCGACGGCGATGCCGGTCTCACGGGTCGTAAAATTATTGTCGACACTTATGGCGGGGCTGCACCGCATGGCGGCGGTGCATTCTCCGGTAAGGACCCGACCAAGGTCGACCGTTCGGCGGCTTACGCCGCGCGTTATCTTGCGAAAAACATTGTCGCGGCTGAACTTGCCGAACGCTGCACCATCCAGTTGTCTTATGCCATCGGTGTTGCCGAACCCTTGTCGCTTTATGTGCATTGCCACGACACGGCGACGGTTGACGAAGCATTGCTCGAAAAAGTTTTGCGCGGTGTCATGGACCTGAAACCGCGCGCCATCCGTGAACATCTAAAGCTCGACCGCGCAATTTATGCGCGCACGGCGGCGTATGGTCACTTCGGCCGCACGGCAACAGACGATGGCGGTTTCTCGTGGGAACGCACGGACCTTGCAGCGGTGATCAAGGATGCCGTCCGCGCCGCTGCCTGAGACATTGCAACGCGAAGCATTTTACGGGCGGGCAAAAGGCCGTCCGCTCCGCGATGCGGAAGTACAGGCGCTGGAAACGACATCGCTGCTTTTGTCGCTCGACGATTGCACGGGGGACCTGAAAAAGCTTTTCAAGGCACCTGTCGCATCGCTGCATATGGAAATCGGTTTTGGTGCCGGTGAACATATCGTTCACCGTGCTCTGGAAAATCCAGCAGTCGGTTTCATTGGTGCTGAAGCGTTCCGCAACGGCTATGCGAAATGCGCGCTGCTGGCTGAAGAACATAAATTGCAAAATCTGCGCATCTTCCCGTTCGACACAAGACCTTTACTTGATGTGCTGCCCAGTGCATCTTTCGAAGCGCTTTATCTTCTTTATCCCGACCCGTGGCCGAAACGCCGCCACTGGAAACGGCGGATGATCAATGATGGAAATCTCAAACGCTTTGCGCGCTTACTGAAACCGCTTGGCACATTTTATTTCGCGACCGACTGGGCAAATTACGCGGCATGGGGCCTTTCTCATCTGTTGCGCGCGGAAGATTTCGAGTGGCAGGCGCAAGATGCGGCAGACTGGCAAAAGCCTTATGACAACTGGATTTCAACGCGCTATGAACAAAAGGCCATCCGCGAAGGCCGCACGCCGAGTTATTTGAAATTTATCAAAACCCGCGCTTAAGGATAAATGAATTTATACAAATTCGAATACCAGTCTTTCCGTTCCTGCAGATAGCGCTGCATAATCGGGCTGGATTTTACGACATCATGAATCCATGCTTCCGTTTCAGCAGGAAACGGGTGATCGATCGGGTAATCGCTTCTGGCTTTCAGCGCGAATGTGAAAGTATCGAGATGCATTTCGGCTATCGAAAGCACGCGCCTGAATTTGGGATCTTTCTCGGTGATATCGCGGTTTTCGTAAAAATAAGGCCGCAGGTCGGGATTTTCTATGAAAATGCGGTCCAGTTCGAGAGCGTAGCCAAGTGTTTTGTCGTGGAGCGTCAGTTTCGTCTGCTTGATGGATTGCTCCATCTGTTTATTGCTGACGCTGAGCGTCGCATAGATGGCGATCAGGCCGATGACGGTGACGACAATCCCGGCAAGATGAAGCACCAGCGTGCACTTTTCATAATAAGAAAGTCTGGCGTCGGGATTTTTGGTACTTAAGTCTGTTGCCATTGTCTCCCCAAGCGGCGGAATAAAGCCGGTTATTCCCAATCTGCCGCAACTCTAGGTCTGTCCTGTAAAAACGGCAAGTATTCTGGCCCTACACCTACATTGAATAAAAAGCTTGCCAAAGTGCAGGTTTTTATCTAAATAAACCTCACAACAACATCTCGATTTTAAAGAGAGTGGGCCTCGCGGCCCGCTCTTTTTGCTTATCGAGCCCTTGCATCGGCCAGAAAAGTGCGAAGCGGTTTTCCGACAAAGCGGATGCAAAAAACGAAGATTTTTTGAGAAAAGTATGCGTTCAGAAACGTCCACATCGAACCTCAGTGAGCCGCGTCTCGTCACGGAAGACGGCGCCGCCGCGCGTATTGCGCAGCTTGCTGCCCCTGTTGCCGAACAGCTCGGCTTCCGCCTTGTCCGCATCCGTGTGACCGGATCAACCCTGCAGATCATGGCCGAACGGAGCGACGGCAGTTTCACCATCGATGATTGCGAAAAATTGAGCCGCATGCTCTCGCCGGTTCTTGATGCCGAAGACCCGATCACCAATGCCTACAATCTTGAGGTGTCGTCGCCGGGCATCGACCGCCCGCTTGTGCGCGTGTCCGATTTCCGCAACTGGATAGGTTTTGAGATCAAGATTGAATTCACGCAGATGATCGATGGCCGCAAGCGCGCGCGCGGCGTCATTCAGTCGGCAGGCGAAAACGAATTGCAGCTGAAACTCGACGATGCGGACGCGCTTCTTAACGTTCCGTTCAGCGCAATCAGCGATGCAAAGCTTGTCATGAACGACACGCTGATCGCCGAGGCGCAAAAGCGCGCCAAACAGAATTCGGGTGCGAATGTCGCCGACGGGGCGATGTTCGATGCCGATGAACACAGCGATATTACCTTGAAAGAAGACAGGAGAACATTCCATGGCCGTTAGTGCAAACCGTCTCGAGTTGTTGCAGATCGCAGACGCCGTTTCCCGCGAGAAATCGATCGACAAGACCATCGTCATTTCCGCGATGGAAGATGCGATCCAGAAAGCCGCGCGCTCGCGTTACGGGCAGGAAACGAATGTCCGCGCCGAGATCAACCCGAAAACAGGTGAAATCCGCCTGTCGCGCCTGCTTGAAGTGGTCGAGACGGTTGAAATCGAAGCCGTGCAAATTCTTCTGAAAGATGCGCAAGCACGCAACCCTGCGGCGCAGGTCGGCGATTCGATTGCCGAAACATTGCCGCCGATGGATTTCGGGCGCATTGCTGCACAAAGCGCGAAGCAGGTGATCGTGCAGAAAGTGCGCGAAGCTGAGCGCGATCGCCAGTTCGACGAATTCAAGGATCGCATCGGCGATATCGTCAACGGTTTCGTCAAGCGCGTCGAATACGGCAATGTGGTTGTCGATCTGGGTGCGACGGAAGCCGTGGTGCGCCGCGACGAGCTGATCCCGCGTGAAATTTTCAAGCCGGGCGACCGTATCCGCGCTTACGTTTTCGACGTGCGCCGCGAACAGCGGGGCCCGCAGATTTTCCTCTCCCGTACACATCCGATGTTCATGGCGCGCCTGTTCGGTCAGGAAGTACCGGAAATTTACGACGGGGTGATTGAAATTAAAGCTGTGGCGCGTGACCCCGGTTCGCGTGCGAAAATCGCCGTGATCAGCCGCGATTCATCGATCGATCCGGTCGGCGCCTGCGTTGGTATGCGTGGTTCGCGCGTGCAGGCGGTTGTCGGTGAATTGCAGGGTGAAAAAATCGATATCATCCCGTGGTCGCAGGACGCAGCAAGCTTCATCGTCAACGCGTTGGCGCCTGCCGAAGTTTCGAAAGTCGTTCTGGATGAGGAAGCCGAACGCATCGAGGTCGTGGTGCCGGACGAGCAATTGTCATTGGCCATTGGCCGCCGCGGCCAGAACGTGCGTCTCGCTTCGCAGCTGACCGGCTGGAATATCGACATCCTGACCGAAGCCGAACAGTCCGAACGCCGTCAGCGCGAATTTGCTGAGCGCACTCTTCTGTTCACGAGCGCGCTGAACGTCGACGAAGTTGTCGCGCAGCTTCTCACCACTGAAGGTTTCGCAACGGTGGAAGAACTGGCGCTGATCGATCTGTCCGAATTGTCCGGCATCGAAGGCTTCGATGAAGGCACGGCGGAAGAACTTCAGAACCGCGCCAAATATTTCCTCGAAGAGCAGGAACGCGCACTCGATACGCGCATGACGGAACTCGGCATCGAGAAGAAACTTCTCGATGTGCCGGGCCTCGACAAGAAGATGATCGTGGCGCTTGGCGAAAAAGGCGTGAAAACGGTCGAGGATCTTGCCGATATGGCGACCGATGAAGTCATCGGCTGGACAGAACGCAAGGACGAGCAGGTCACCAAGCATGAAGGTGCGCTGACAGGCTTCGATATTTCGAAGGAAGAAGCCGAACAGCTGATCCTGCAGGCACGCGTTGCCGCAGGCTGGCTGACGGCGGAAGACATCGCACCGAAGCCGACAGAAGAAGCTGCAGATGAAAATGCTGCCGCTTCGACTGCAGCTTAGAAAGATGCGCGCGCATCATGCAACAGGTGGGTTTCGACGCAGGTGAAACGGATGGTGGCAAGCCAAAAGCTTGCCCCGCACGCACGTGCATCGCTACGCGCCAGGTCAAACCAATCGAAGATATGATCCGCTTCGTCGCGGCGCCGGACGGCACTCTGACGCCCGACCTGAAACACAATCTGCCGGGCCGCGGCGTCTGGGTCACCGCCGATCGCATCAGTCTCACGCGCGCATTGAAAACAAAGGCTTTTTCGCAATCCTTGAAAACCGATGTAAAAGCAGGTCCGGAGCTTGCCGATCAGGTCGGCATGTTACTGAAAGAGCGCGCCCTTCAGTCGCTCAGCTTTGCCAACAAGGCCGGCAACGTGGTCTGCGGCGCGACAAAAATCGAAAAAGCCTTGTCTGGTAAGCCGATCGCACTATTTCATGCTGTAGAGGGCAGTGCCGACGGAATCGCAAAACTGAACCGCCCGTTCCATGCCGCGGCCGGACTGCAAGCACTGGTTTCGGCCTTTTTCTGCAATGCCGACTTAGACATGGCTTTGGGCCGGTCAAATGTGATACATGCCTTGCTGGTGCAGGGTGAGGCGGCCAGTGCGTGTCTGGCCAGTGTACAAAAAGCTGAAGCCTATGAAGCAGGCGCAGCTGTTGTGAATGATGTTGCGTAAGCCAAGTCAGGAATGAGCAAAGAGAATGAGTGAAACAAAAACACCCGACGACAAGACCCGTGGCGGCGCGCCGACCACGAAAACGCTGACGCTGAAGCGTCCGGCGGGTGAAGCCAATGTCGTGCGCCAGAGCTTTAGCCAGGGCCGCAGCAAATCCGTTCTCGTCGAGGTTCAGAAAAAGCGGCGCTTTACGGCTGATGGCAAGCCCGCACCTGTGGCTGCTGCAGCTCCGGCGCCAGCTCCTGCTGCTACGCCAGCGCCTGCATCTTCCGCACCTAAATTAAGCCTTAAGCCCGGTGGCGCGCCGAAACGTGCAGCCCCCACCTCTCCGCGCGGCATGGTCCTGCGTGAATTGTCGGATGATGAAATCGAACGTCGCGCGCAAATTCTCGCCGAGGCGAAAGTGCGCGAAGCGCATGAACGCAAACAGGCCGAAGAAGACGGCGTCCGTCGTTCGCAGATCGATGAACAGCTTCGCCGCGACCGTGAAGCCGCCGAAGCGCGTCGCAGCGCCGAAGACGAACGCCACAAGCGTGAAGACGATGTGAAGCGCCGCTCGGAAGGTCTTGCCCGCACACGTCTTGGCGAAGCGACAAGCCCAACAGTAGTCCGTATACCTGAAAGTGGTGAGGACGATGCGCCGCGCCGCAATCTTGGCGGCGCTCTGAAGCGCCCGACGCGTGCTGCACCGGCCAAGCCATCACGCGATGATGGCCAGCGCCGCATGGGCCGCATGACGGTCACGCGCGCGACAAGCGATGATGAAGAACGCGCCCGCTCGGTCGCCTCTTTCAGGCGCCGCAATGAGCGCGTGAAGCGCCGTGCCATGGGCGACG
>JAZKID010000019.1:8824-10844 GCA_040385045.1 Pseudomonadota bacterium
GACGAGCCGCGCGAAAAAATCACGCGCGAAGTGACAATTCCGGAAACGATCACCATTCAGGAACTGGCGAACCGCATGTCGGAACGCGGTGTCGACGTGATCCGCCTGCTGATGAAAAGCGGCGCGATGCATACCATCAACGACGTTATCGACGCCGACACGGCACAAATCGTCGCCGAGGAAATGGGTCATACCGTCAAGCGCGTCGCCGAATCCGACATCGAAGGCGACCTATTCCAGATTCCGGATGAAGGCGGCGAGGCAAAACCGCGCCCGCCGGTCGTCACCATCATGGGCCACGTCGATCACGGCAAAACCTCGTTGCTCGATGCGCTGCGCACCACGAATGTCGTCGAAGGCGAAGCCGGCGGTATCACGCAGCATATCGGTGCCTATCAGGTGACGTTGCCGAAGGGCAATAAAATCACCTTCATCGACACGCCGGGCCACGCTGCGTTCACGCAGATGCGCGCGCGCGGTGCGAAAGTCACTGATATCGTTGTGCTCGTTGTCGCGGCGGATGACGGCGTAAAGCCGCAAACGATTGAAGCCATCAGCCACGCGAAAGAAGCGAAAGTGCCGATGATCATCGCGATCAACAAGATCGACAAACCGGATGCCAACCCGTTGCGCGTACGCACGGAGCTATTGCAGCATGACGTGCAGGTCGAAAGCATGGGCGGAGAAACCCTCGAGCTGGAAGTATCCGCCAAGCAGCGCACCAATCTCGATAAACTGCTTGAAGCTATCAACCTTCAGGCCGAGTTGCTCGATCTGAAAGCCAATCCGGATCGCGCCGCCGAAGGTTACGTTATCGAAGCGAAACTTGATAAAGGCCGCGGCCCGGTCGCCACCTGCATCGTGCAGCGCGGCACGCTGAATGTCGGTGACATCGTCGTTGCCGGTTCTGCGTGGGGCAAGGTGCGTGCGCTCCTCGACGATCTTGGCGACAATGTCGCGCATGCAACGCCGGCGATGCCGGTTGAGGTGCTCGGCTTCAACGGCGTGCCGGAAGCGGGTGACCGCCTTGCGGCCGTTGAAAACGAAGCGCGCGCGCGCGAGATCGCCGATTACCGCGATCGCAAGCGCCGCGACAAGGCGCAGGCGCGCCTGTCGGGTTCGAAAACATCGCTCGCCGACATGATGTCGCAGATCAAAATCACCGGCAAAAAAGAATTGCTGCTGGTTGTGAAGGGCGACGTGCAGGGGTCTGTCGAAGCCATTGCCGGAACACTCGAGAAGCAGGGCAATGATGAAGTCGGCGTCCGCATCATTCATTCCGGCGTCGGCGGCATCACCGAAAGCGATATCACGCTCGCGAATGCGTCGAAGGCCGTGATGATCGGCTTCAACGTGCGCGCATCGCGCGAGGCGCGTGAACTCGCCGAACGCGAAGGTCTGGAAATCCGTTATTACAACATCATCTATAATCTCGTCGATGATGTGAAAGCGGCGATGAGCGGCATGCTGTCGCCGGAATATCGCGAAGACATGCTGGGCAATGCCGAAATTCTGGAAATCTTCGACATCACCAAGCTCGGCAAGATCGCCGGTTGCCGCGTCACCGACGGCAAGGTGGAGCGAGGGGCGGGCGTGCGCCTGATCCGCGACAGCGTCGTTATTCACGAAGGCAAGCTCTCGACGCTGCGCCGTTTCAAGGACGACGTGAAAGAAGTTCAGGTCGGCCAGGAATGCGGGATGTCGTTCGAGAAATACGAAGACATGCGTGTTGGCGATGTGATCGAGTGCTATCGCGTCACGCAGGTCCAGCGCTCGCTGTAAGATTTAAAGATGAGCGGTCAACAAAGTCAGCGGCAGCTTCGCTTTGGCGAAATCGTCCGTCATGCGCTGGGGCAGATGCTCACGCTTGACGAAGTGCAGGACATGGACTTCGATATGCGCCTTGTCACCGTGCCGGAAGTGCGCATGTCGCCGGATCTCAAGATCGCGACCGCCTACATCATGCCGCTCGGCGGTCGTGATATGGACAAGGCGCTGGCGGCGATGAAACGCAATTCAA
>JAZKID010000020.1:0-17070 GCA_040385045.1 Pseudomonadota bacterium
CATCGAGGATGCGGCTGCGGTTCCTGCCGTAGGGTCCGCGATCATTGATCCGCACGACAACAGATCTTCCATTGCGCCGGTTTGTCACCTGCACCTGCGTACCGAACGGCAACCGGCGATGAGCTGCAGTATAAGCATTTGGATTCATCCGTTCACCGCTCGCGGTTCTGCGGCCGCCATAGCCATCGCCCCGGCCATACATTGAAGCAATGCCGGACTGGGCCGTGGCAGGCGCAAAGGCCCCCGCAACAGGCGCGGCAACCAGCAGGCCGAGGGAAAGAAACAGAATTTTTTTGAATGTGTTTGTCATGGGTTCACAAAGGAGAAGAATATGGCCGCAAAGAGGCGCCTCGGGAATAATGTTTCAAAAGGCCATGCGTTCCATTCTTATAGCCGTCCCGCTCTTCGCTCAAGCTCAGGGCGTCGAGAGACTTGAAAATGCCCACCCAACATTTCTATAAATGTTGGGCACTATAATGGTTTGGAACGGCGGGCCGTTCCAAATGCATTCTCATTTGCTACGCAAACCGTCTCTCGACCCAAATAAAGCACTGCCGACGCGGACATGCGTCGCTCCGCACCAGATTGCCTCTTCATAATCGGCCGACATGCCCATGGAACGCACGGATAAGTTGAGCTTGTCGGCCATCTTGTTCAGCAGGGCGAAATGCGGGCCGGAAGGCTGGTCAACTGGCGGAATGCACATCAGCCCTTCGATCTCGAGGCCATAGTTGTCGCAGCACGTTTTGACGAAAGCATCGCAACCGCGCGGCCTGATACCTGCTTTCTGCTCTTCCTCGCCGGTATTCACCTGACAATAAAGTTTGGGCAGCTTCATGCCACGCTCGCGCTCTTTCGCGAATTCGGCAGCCAGTTTCTCACGGTCGAGCGTTTCGATCACATCGAACAGCTCCAGTGCTTCGCGCACCTTGTTGCTTTGCAGCGGGCCGATGAGATGCAGCTCAACACCTGAATATTGATCGCGCAGCTGCGGCCATTTGGCTTTCGCCTCCTGCACGCGGTTTTCGCCGAAGATGCGCTGCCCCGCTTCGAGAAAAGGCCGCACGGCTTCCGCGTCGAATGTTTTTGAAACCGCAACGAGCCTTGCCGAACCCTGAGCGCGCTTCGCGACATCGCAGGCGTCGTTCATCCGTGCATTTATTTCTGCCAGACGCGCCGCCGCTTCATCTTTCGTCAATCTGCTCATTCTATTGATTTCAGACCCTTGATCGGCCAAGGTTTCGGTCGAATTTCATTTTTTCGCAAGACCTCATGACACAAAAGCCGACAACCGAACGCTATAACCCGAAAACAGCCGAAGCCCGCTGGCAGGCCGAATGGGCGGATAAAAAGCTGTTCGAAACCGGCAACGGCACGTCTGCCGAAAAATTCTACGTGCTGGAGATGTTTCCCTATCCGTCCGGCCGCATCCACATGGGCCATGTGCGCAATTACGCGATGGGCGACGTGCTGGCGCGGTTCAAACGGGCCAAGGGTTTTGCCGTGTTACACCCGATGGGCTGGGATGCGTTCGGTCTGCCTGCGGAAAACGCAGCGATGGAAAAGAAAATTCACCCGCGCGACTGGACCTATAAGAACATCGACACCATGCGTGCGCAGCTGAAAAGCATGGGCCTGTCGATCGACTGGTCACGCGAGCTTGCCACCTGCGACCCGAAATATTATGCGCAGCAGCAGCGCCTGTTCCTCGACTTTCTGGCGAACGGCCTCGTGTCACGCAAGAAATCGAAAGTGAACTGGGACCCTGTCGACAATACTGTGCTGGCGAACGAACAGGTCGTCGACGGGCGCGGCTGGCGTTCCGGCGCACTCGTCGAACAGCGCGAACTGACGCAATGGTTCTTCAACATCAGTGAATATTCCGACGAACTTCTGGACGCGCTCGACACGCTCGACCGCTGGCCGGAAAAAGTGCGGCTGATGCAGAAAAACTGGATCGGCCGTTCCGAGGGTTTGCAGATCCGCTGGAGCTTAAGCGAAGCCGCACACGGGTTTGATGAACTCACCGTTTTCACAACACGGCCGGATACACTGTTCGGTGCAAGCTTCCTCGCGATTTCGCCCGATCATCCACTTGCGAAAAAACTCTCTGAACAAAACACGCAGCTTGCCGACTTCTGTGAAAAGTGCCGCCGCGCCGGTACCAGTGCGGAAGCGATCGAAACTGCCGAGAAGGAAGGTTTCGACACCGGTCTTCGCGTGAAACATCCGTTTGACGACAGCTGGACGCTGCCGGTTTTCATCGCCAATTTCGTACTGATGGATTACGGCACAGGCGCAATTTTTGCCTGCCCCGCGCACGACCAGCGTGATTTCGAATTTGCGACAAAATACAAGCAGCCGATTTTGCCTGTGGTGAAACCCGATGATGCGGACGACAGCTTTGCCCTGAAAGGCAAAGCCTATGACTCTTCTTTTGCCGACTCCGGCAAGGCCTACGTCGGTGAAGGCAAGATTTTCAATTCCAAATTCCTCGATGGTTTGACGACAACGCAGGCCTTCGAAGAAGCAGCAAAGCGCCTCACCGCGCAGCAACTGAACGGCGCGCCGCAGGCAGAGCGCCAGATCAATTACCGCCTGCGCGACTGGGGCATTTCGCGCCAGCGTTACTGGGGCTGTCCGATTCCGATCATTCATTGCGAAAAATGCGGCGCCGTGCCGGCAAAAGAACTGCCCGTGCAATTGCCCGACGACATCACCTTCGACAAACCCGGCAACCCGCTCGATCATCACCCCACCTGGAAAAATGTGAACTGCCCGCAATGCAACGGCGCGGCGCGGCGCGAAACCGACACGATGGACACCTTCGTCGACAGCTCGTGGTATTTTGCGCGCTTCACCGATCCGTGGAATGACAAGGCGCCGCTGACGAAAGCGATTGTCGATGAATGGCTGCCGGTGGAGCAATATATCGGCGGTATCGAACACGCGATCTTGCATCTGCTTTATGCGCGCTTCTTCACGCGCGGCCTCAAAAAATGCGGTTATGCGTCCGTCGCAGAACCTTTCGCAGGCCTGTTCACGCAGGGCATGGTGGTGCACGAGACATACAAGAACGCTGCAGGTGAATGGGTCGAACCGGCGCAGGTGGTTATTTCCGACGAAGGCGCGGCGCGTGCCGCGAAACTGAAAAGCACGGGCGCACCCATCGAGATCGGCGCGATCGAGAAGATGTCGAAATCGAAAAAGAATGTTGTCGACCCGGATGACATTATCGCGTCCTACGGTGCCGACACCGCGCGCTGGTTCATGCTCTCCGACAGCCCCCCCGAACGTGATGTGATATGGACCGAGCAAGGCGCGGAAGGCGCGCACCGTTTCATGCAGCGTGTCTGGCGCCTGATCAACGATATTGCCGCTATTGAAACACTGACGCAGCCCGCCTCGTTCTCGGAAGACGCCATGAATGTGCGCAAAGCCACGCACCGCGCCCTTTATGCGGTGGAGCAGAATGTCGAAAAACTGCGCTTCAACGTAGCGATTGCGCAGATTTACGATCTTGCCAATAAAATCGGCACCGGCCTTGTCGCGCATCAGGCGAAGTCTGAACCGTCACTGAGCCATGCCCTTGATGAAGCAGGGCGCATTTTTGTGCAGCTGATCGCGCCGATGATGCCGCATCTTGCCGAAGAATGCTGGGCGGTTCTGGGCTCAGAAACCCTTGTTGCCGAAGCAGGCTGGCCAAAAGCCGATCCCTCCCTGCTGGAAGACGACAGCGTGACATTGCCCATTCAGATCAATGGCCGTAAAAGGGCGGATATCACCGTGCCCAAGGCTGCCAATAAAAATGAAGTGGAAGCCATGGTTCTGGCCGACGAAGACGTGCAGCGCCTTCTCGAAGGCCGCGCGGTGAAAAAACTGATCGTTGTGCCGCAGCGCATCGTGAACCTGGTGGTGGAAGAAGCGTCATGAAGAATTTTGCCAAACTGTTTTGCTCCGCGCTTTTCCTTGCGCTGGCTGCCTGTCAGGTGCAGCCGCTTTACGGCACGTTCGGCCCGGGCGGGGCGCCGGCTATCGGCGACAATCTGTCGCAGGTTGAAATCGCGCCGGTCGGCGGGCGTACCGGCATCGCGCTGCGCAACGAACTGATTTTCGTTCTGACCGGCGGCGGACAGGCTGTCACCAATGGCCGCTACAAGCTGGCGATTGCTATGCAGGAATCGGCGACACCGACACAATATGAACAGATCAGCGGCCGCGCCACCAGCGCGATGAATTACACCTCGGCTACCTATGTCCTCACCGATACGGCGACGGGGACGAAACTTTACCAGTCGCGCAGTTTTGCGCGCTCCACCTTCGACCAGGACGTGAACCGCTTCGCCAATGTGCGCGCCGAGCGCGATGCAGAAGACCGCGCCATCAAAGTGCTGGCGCAGGAAATCCGCAACAGCCTTGCCGCCTACTTTGCGCAAAAACAACAATCGTATTAATATCAAGCCTATCTGTTTTCGAAATATATTGCGTTTATTTTTAAGAGGATTGCCATGCCTGTCAGTTTGAATGACGCGGTGAAAGAACTTGCAGCCTACTCCCTAGGCTACGCAAAAAAAGACGTGTTTTTTTCCTGTCCTGCCGGAAAATCCTGCCCTGATGAGGAGGAAAAAAAGAAAAAAATCAACGGCGTTCTTTTTTCGTGGGGCGGCATGGACGGCGACCTGACGAACAAGGAAATGCTGAAGGCCTTCCAGAACGCAAAGCGCTGGCAACTTCCAAAAGCACACATGCAAGACAAAGACACTGCCAGTTTCTTCCAGCAGATTGATCAGAGAATTACGGAATTGCAAAGTTCTCTCAAACCCCAAGGCTATGTTATCTTTCCTATTCCTGCCATTACGTTCAAACGCGGGACGAACGGCAGTGAGATCGAATCTGAAACAGAAATTTTGACGGCACCGAAAAAACCATGACAGCCCTGAAAGCGCATGAAGTCGATGCGTTCCTGAAACGCGATGCAAAAAGCTTCCGCCTTTTCCTCGTCTACGGCCCCGATACCGGCCTTGTGAACGAGCGCTGCGCCGGCCTTGCAAAGCTTGCGGGTGGGGCCAACGCGTCTATCAAAAAATTCGATGCCGACGAGATCGCTGCGGATCCGGCAACGCTGATGGACGAAGCGCAATCGATCGGCCTGTTCGGCGACAACCCGGTTCTCTGGCTGCGTGCGGGTAACAAAAAGATCGAAGACATTATCGCGCCGCTGGTCGAAAATCCGCCGCCCGATATGGCGCTGATTGTCGAAGCGGGCGAACTCAAATCCGGCGCGCCGCTGCGCAAGCTTTTCGAGACGGCAAAAAACGCCGTCGCCCTGCCCTGCTATGCCGACGATGCGCGCGATCTGGCCCGCCTGATCGACGATGAACTGCGCGAAGCAGGCATGATGATCGAATCCGATGCGAAACGCGTTCTTGCTGAAAATCTCGGCGGTGACCGTCAGGCGACCCGACAGGAAATCCGCAAACTTTGTCTGTATGCGCTTGGGCAAGACAAAATCACACTTGAGGATGTCATGGCGGTGAGCGGTGACGTTTCCGCACTGGCACTCGATGAAATTCTCGACGAACTGGGCCTCGGCCAGGCCAGTCATGTCCTTGCCGAAACGCAGCGGCACATGGCCCATGGTACACACGGCAGCGTTCTTCTCGGCCTTGCCCTGCGGCATATGATGATGCTGCAAATGCTGCGTTATGACGTTGACAATGGCCGCGCGACGACCGAGGCGATCAAATCCGCCACCCCGCCGATTTTCTTCAAACGCCAGCCGAAGATCGAACGGCAGCTGGTCATGTGGCCGCTGCCGAAAATTACCCGCGCGCTGGAAGTGCTGAATGAAGCCATTCTCAAAACACGGCAGCTGCCGGATATTTCCGATGCCTTGTCTGAACGCGCGCTGATGGATGTCGCCCTGATGGCGCAGGCACGCTGACGATTACCGCAGCGCTTTTACGAGCTTGAACTTCACCCAGTCGTCCGCCCGCTGAATTTTAAAAACGGCTGTCATTGGCGTTAAAACTTTATTGAGCGCACTTTCCTCGAAATCGCCCTTCGATCTTGAATGCCTTACAACATGCACAATCGTTTTATCATTATAAAAGACAATCAAATCGGCGTCATCCGCTTCGGCGATATTGAAAGACCCATAATCGCTCCAGTCGAAACCCAGTAACCGGTTCACCTCATGCTGCGCCATATAGGGGCCTATGATCGCCACGTTTTTCCAAACAAAGGGCGTGACGTCCTGCAACGCAAAACTATTATGTGCGCCATGTGCCACATCATCCAGAGCGCGGCTGATTTCGTTTTCTTTTTTCGGAAACGCGGGCGGTGCAGTAAGCAGATATACGAGAACGCCTGCTGTAAAAAGACCGGCCATCAGGGCCGCAACAAAAAGCCCCGCACTGATCAGCCGCTCTTTATTCATTTAGGAGCGCTGCAGCCTGCGCGCCAGCTCGTCAAGTTGCTCAAGGCTTTTATAGACAATCTCAACCTTGCCGCCGCTGCCCTGCACCTTGATATCGACGCGCAAGCCCATCGCATCCGACAGGGACTTTTCAAGCGCGCGCGTATCGGCATCTTTTTCAGTTTTTTGCGCACGCGGGCGTGATTGCGCCACCTGCCCCTTTTCTTTCAGTGCCAGTGCTTCCGCTTCACGCACGGACAGGTTTTGCAATGCAATTTTTGCCGCCAGTTCTTCAATATTCGGCGCATTCAAAATAGCGCGCGCGTGGCCTGCCGTCAGCGCACCGGTTCTGAGCAGATGTTTCACGCTGTCAGGCAACCCGCTGAGGCGCAGCGTGTTCGCGACATGCGAGCGCGACTTGCCGATGACTTTTGCCAGCTCTTCCTGCGTATAGGAAAATTCGTCGATCAGTTCCTGGTAACCGCCCGCTTCTTCGATCGCGTCGAGATCGGCACGCTGCACGTTTTCGATGATCGCAAGTTCCAGCGCTTCGCGTTCCGAAACGTCGAGTACGACAACCGGCACTTCATGCAGGCCCGCACGCTGCGATGCACGCCAGCGCCGTTCACCGGCGATGATTTCAAACACGTCGCGCTCTTTCGTCGGCCGCACCACGATCGGCTGGACGATGCCTTTTTCCTTGATCGAATTTGTCAGGTCTTCGAGATCGCTTTGCGAAAATGTCTTGCGCGGGTTGCGCGGGTTCGAGCGCAGATACGCGATCGGCAATTTGCGCTGGCCTGTCCGCGCTGTGTTCAGCGCTTCGGTTTCCTCACCGACATCGCCGATCAATGCCGCAAGACCACGGCCGAGACGCGACGGCTTTTCATCTTTCACAGGCTGGATCATTTTTATTTCCTTGATCTGTATCATGCTTGTATTCCTTGAATTACTGATCCGAAAAACCGCGTCATGCAGCGGCTCTCAAAGCTTTTTCGCGCGCGATTACTTCGGATGCGAGCTTCAGATAAGCTTGGCTGCCGGGACATTTCAGATCGTACAGCAGCACGGGTTTTCCATGTGACGGTGCTTCGGACACGCGCACGTTGCGCGGAATGATCGTGTCGTAAACTTTATCGCCCATCGTGCGTTTCACGTCGGCGGCAACCTGCGTCGAAAGATTGTTGCGCGCGTCATACATCGTCAGCACGATGCCATGAATGGTGAGACGCGGGTTCAGAGCTTCACGGACCTGCTCAACCGTTTTCAAAAGCTGCGAGAGACCTTCAAGGGCAAAAAATTCGCATTGCAGCGGAACGAGGATCGCGTCAGAAGCCGCCAGAGCGTTGATCGTGAGCAAATTGAGGGAAGGCGGGCAGTCGATGAGAATATAGCTGTACGGGGCGCCTGAAGCCGTCATCGCCTCGACCTGCTTTTTCAAGCGATGCGCGCGGTCTTTTTCCGAAGCAATTTCCATCTCGATCCCAAGCAGATCAAGCGTCGATGGAACAATAGATAGCTTAGGAACAAGCGTTTCTACGGCTGCTTCATGTATACTTGAAGTATTCACAAGTATATCATGCGTTGAAAGAATGCGGCTTTTCCTATCAATACCTAATCCTGTTGAAGCATTACCTTGCGGATCAAGGTCAATAATAAGCACCTCTTCCCCAATAGCCGCTAAAGCGGTACCAAGATTGATTGTCGTCGTAGTCTTGCCGACACCGCCCTTCTGGTTGGCGACTGTTAGAACTCTAAGCTTTGGAAATGCCGACATTTTCGCCTAACGCTTCTTGAGGGACCTGATCCGCAAAAGACTAGCCTGCGGGTCGGTTTTACTGGGAATGACATCGTAGTCGAGCTGCCAAAGCGGGGAAGCCGCGGCAAGCTCTTCACTTAGATTGCGCCCCTTCGGAAGAATTGCAAGGCATCCTTCTTCCCATAAAGGCAAAATATAACTGCAAAGCCTGTCTAGAGGAGCAAAAGCGCGCGCGGTGATTGTCTTGATGCCTTTTGGCAACTTGTTACCGATATCCTCAACTCTCACAGGGTAAATTGATGCAGGCGCGTCCGTTTTGCGGATAACTTCGCCCAAAAAGGCGCATTTGCCCTGATTGGATTCAACAAGATGAACATGATGATTGGCGCGACCATCGCCCATCATCGCCAGAACAAGCCCGGGGAAACCTGCACCAGACCCAAGATCAACCCAACAGCCTTTATCACGCCCGTGCTCCATAATTTGCGCACTATCGGCAAAGTGCCGCATCCAGAGATGATCCAACGTCGCCACACTGACGAGATTTTGGCTCTTTTGCCATTTGGTCAGGAGATCAGCATAGATCTGCAATTTTTCACCCGTTTCACGTGAAACAGGGAAGAGCTGATAAAAATCCTTGAAACTGTCAGGCATGCGCTGAAGCGCGGCGAGGAGAACGTTTCACGTGAAGCAAAATCAGGCCGAGAGCTGCCGGTGTCATGCCCTCGATCCGGCTGGCCTGAGCCAGATTGCGCGGCTTCGATTTAATCAGCTTGTCCCGAAGCTCGGCTGAAAGGCCGGAAATAGTCTCGTATTTGAGAGTATCTGGAATAAGAGCCTCGGACTCGGCTTCATAGGCTTTAACAGAAGCCTGCTGTCGCTCAAGATAAACAGCATATTTAGCTTCAATCTCGATCTGCTCCTGAATAGGCGCGCTGATGTTCTTGATGTCCGGCCATATCAAAGAAAGCTGTTTCAAGCAGATATCCGGATAGGACAGGATACCAAAAGCCGTGCGTTTCTGACCGTCAAGATTCAGCTGAAGACCATGTTTGCGTGCTTCTGTCGGAGAAAGCGTTAACTGCTCAAGCTGAACTTTAGCGTCTTTAAGCTGTTGATCTTTATCATTAAAATGATCCTGACGTGTTTTACTGACCAGCCCCCAGTCAAGGCCTTGTGGTGTTAATCTTTGATCGGCGTTATCGGCGCGTAAGCTGAGGCGATACTCGGCGCGCGAGGTAAACATGCGATAGGGCTCGGTCACACCGCGCGTAGTCAAATCATCGATCATAACGCCAATATACGAATTGATGCGGCTAAAAGTCGCAGCATCCTGTCCACCAGCTTTGCGCGCAGCGTTCAGACCGGCGACGAGACCCTGTGATCCCGCTTCTTCATAGCCGGTCGTTCCGTTAATTTGACCAGCGCAATAAAGCCCCGGCAATTTCCGGCATTCCAAAGTGGAATCGAGTTCGCGCGGATCGACATGATCATATTCAATCGCGTAACCGGATTGAAGCACGTTGACGTTTTCAAGGCCCGGAATAGTTCGCAAAAAGGCGTCCTGCACATCTTCGGGCAGGGATGTCGAAATACCATTCGGATAAACGGTGAAGTCGTCGAGACCTTCCGGCTCGAGGAAAATCTGGTGGCTGGCCTTGTCGGCAAACTTGACAACCTTGTCCTCGATCGAAGGGCAATAGCGCGGCCCCGTACCTGCAATCTGGCCTGAATAAAGCGGTGAGCGGTTGATATTATCCTTGATCAGCTGGTGCGTTTTTTCAGACGTATGGGTGATATGGCAGGCAATCTGATCTTTGTTAAAATATTGATTTAAAAAGGAAAATGGCGTTATAACCTCGTCACCGTGCTGGATTTCCAGCACATCGTAATTGATGGTGCGGCCATCGAGACGGGGCGGGGTACCGGTTTTGAGGCGGCCCATCGCCAGCTTTAAAGTATCCATACGTTCAGCAAGACGGATCGATGCGTTTTCACCCACGCGCCCGGCCGGAATTTGTCTGTCACCGATATGAATAAGGCCACGCAGGAACGTACCTGTCGTCAGGACAACAGCAGCGGCAGAAATCCTGCGGCCATCGGCCATTTCGATACCAATGCAGCGGCCGTTTTCAACGATCAGATCGGCCGCTTCGCCCTCAACGACATCAAGATTTTTTTGCGCCCTGATTTCGCGCTGCATCGATTTGCGGTAAAGCTTGCGGTCTGCCTGCGCACGCGGGCCACGCACGGCGGGACCTTTGCTGCGGTTGAGTAAACGAAACTGGATGCCGCCTTCATCGGCAACACGGCCCATCAAACCATCGAGCGCGTCGATCTCGCGAACAAGATGACCTTTGCCCAAGCCGCCAATGGCAGGATTGCACGACATGACGCCGATAGTTTCAAAACGGTGTGTGACAAGCAGTGTTTTTGCACCTGTGCGCGCAGACGCGCCCGCGGCTTCGCAGCCGGCATGGCCGCCGCCGATCACAATCACATCGCTTTTCATGTCGAAAGTCATGTGAAGGTGTCATGCCCGATATTCAGGGGAAACGGAAGATGTTATGTCGTCGCGAAATGGATGCATGGATCAGAACAAGGAGATGAGGCAGGCCGAACTTGACGGTCTGCGCGGCTTTGCGGCACTCACGGTTGTGCTGGCGCATCTCACCGCCGCTTTCCGCCCGCAAATGTATTTCGGCATCGAGAACGGGCTGACGGAAAATGTGCAGACATGGTTTGCAAACAGCCCGCTCTTCGTTCTGGTGAACGGCTCTTTCGGCGTTTATATTTTCTTCGTGCTCAGCGGCTTTGTGATTTCTGCGTCTGCCGACCGCTCACGCAGCGGTTTTCTGAAAACGGCGCTGGCGCGTTGTGTGCGCCTCAGTCTTCCGTGCGCCGCGTCGATCTTTTTTTCGGCGCTGCTGATGAGTGCCGTGCTTGCGAACAGCGAAGGCGCGGCACAGATCGTCGGTCACTGGTGGATCAAAAAACAGCTCATCGTCACGCCGCAGCCGTGGTGGCAGGTGATGAAAGAAGCGGCGGGCTGGTATTATGTGACGGGTGAATCGCTTCTCAACGGGGCGCTCTGGACAATGCAGGTTGAGCTGATCGGCTCATTGATAATTTACGCCGTGTTCTACAGTTTCACTGCACGCATGCATCGTTTCATGATCGCCGCAGGTCTTTCAGTTGCCGTGATTTATTTTTACATCACGCCGTTCTACTATCTGTGCTTCGTTGCGGGTAGCCTGCTTTATCTTTTGCGCAACGAGGTGATGAAACTGCCTTCAATGTTGGCTGGCATCGTATTGCTGACAGGCATCGTGCTCGGTGGAAAATCTTTTTTTCCGCCGCCTGCAGGCACATTTTATGACGGCATTTATCATGGCTTCGCTTTGTTTCACGCCGAAGCTTATATCTGGACGTTAGGCGCCAGCCTGCTTGTTGCGGGCGTGCTGACCTTTCAACCGGCGAAAATTTTTCTCTCAAACCGGCTGTCACGCTTTCTTGGTCGGTTAAGCTTTTCGGTTTACCTGCTGCATTTCCCGCTGCTGATCGTGCTGATGACAAACCTGTTCGTGACATGGGGCAGCGCATCCAGCGCCGCCTATATCGCGACAGCCATTATTTACATCTGCACGGTTTATGCTTTGGGTTTTGTGTTCACGTTCATGATCGATGAACCGGCCATCCGCCTGTCGCACCGCATCCGACATGGTGAGCTTAAAGAAAACTCGTCACTTGCCGATGCAGAAGCGCGAGAAGATCATCCCTAGCATTTCTTCCGCGCCGATGTGACCGGTAATGCGCGCCAGCGGTTCGGCGGCATGACGCAGATCCTCGGCGACGATCTCCAGCGGTGTCGACCTGATATTGGCAACCAGCGTGCGCAGTTTCATGCTGGTGGCCTGCAGCAGCTGGCGATGGCGTTCACGCAGATAAACAATGTCTTCGCCATCTTCGCCGAAACGCTCCTGTGCAAAAGCGGACAACCTGTCGAGCAGGTTTTGAATGCCTGCCCCTGTCTTTGCCGATAGTGCAATCGTCTTGTCTTTGGCAAGTACGGGCATCAGGTCGCTTTTCGACAGCACGCGCCAGGTCTTCGTCTCGTCCGTCGGCGGGTTTTGTTTTTGCTCGTCCGCCGCCTGCAGCCAGAGAACAAGATCAGCCTCCTCGGCGCGCTGCAGGGCGCGGCGGATACCTTCAGCTTCAATTTTATTTTGTGATTCTCGCAGGCCCGCCGTGTCGACCAGCGTCACGGGGTAACCGCCAAGATCAAGTTTGACCTCGATCATATCGCGCGTGGTGCCGGGCTCATCGGTAACGATGGCCACATCGCGGCGGGCGAGGGCATTCAGCAAGGACGATTTGCCGGTATTCGGTGCACCGGCGAGAACGACGGTCAGGCCGTCGCGTAAAATCTCGGAAGACCGCGCATGATCGAGGTGCCGCTGCATCTCTTGCACAATACCGGAGAGAAGACGCGCTGCGTCATCTAAAGCCGCATCGGGAATGTCTTCATCAGCGGAAAAGTCGATCAGCGCCTCGATCAGGGCGATGGCCTGCAGCAGTTCCTCGCGCCAGCGCGTGTACAGGTCGCGCGATGTGCCGATGGTTTCACGCAACGCTGCGCGCCGCTGCAAATCGGTATCGGCCGCGATCAGGTCGGAGAGACCCTCAACTTCGGTCAGGTCCATTTTGCCATTCAGAAAAGCGCGTTGCGTGAACTCGCCGGCAACGGCTGGTCGGCAGCCATGCATTTGCCCGAGTGTGGCCAGCACGGCTTTCACAACCGCCGCGCTGCCATGGCAATGGATTTCGAGGACGTCTTCGCCCGTGAAACTTTTCGGTTTTGTAAAATAAATCAGCACGGCTTCATCGAGCGGTGCGCCATGGGGGTCGCGCAACAGCTTCACAGTCGCCTCACGCGGATGCGGCACATCGCCGCTTAAGTCTTGAGCCACTTTCGCAACCATCGGCCCCGACAGGCGCAGCACGGCCACGCCCGCGCGCCCGGCGCCGCTCGATAATGCGAAGATGGTGTCGGTGGTCATAACCTCAAAGCCCTTTGCTCGCGCTCAAGGGCGTAAGCCGCAATGCGGCTTACGTATTCATCGTGTCGAAGAAGTCGCTGTTCTGCTTGGTCTGCTTCAGCTTGTCGATCAGGAACTCGATCGCGTCCATTGGGCCCATCGGGTTCAGGATGCGGCGCAGCACGTAGATCTTCTTCAGCTCCGACGGATCAGTGAGCAGCTCTTCCTTGCGCGTGCCGGACTTGATGATGTCGATCGACGGGAAGACGCGCTTGTCGGCGACCTTGCGGTCGAGGATGATTTCCGAGTTGCCGGTGCCCTTGAACTCTTCGAAGATCACTTCATCCATGCGTGAGCCGGTATCGATCAGCGCGGTCGAAATAATCGTCAGTGAGCCGCCTTCTTCAATGTTACGCGCCGCACCGAAAAAACGCTTCGGGCGCTGCAGGGCGTTGGCGTCCACACCGCCGGTGAGAACCTTGCCTGATGACGGCACCACCGTGTTGTAGGCGCGGCCAAGGCGCGTGATGCTGTCGAGCAGGATGACGACGTCGCGGCCATGTTCGACCAGGCGTTTCGCCTTTTCGATGACCATTTCGGCAACGGCGACGTGGCGCGAAGCCGGCTCGTCGAAGGTGGAGGAGACAACCTCGCCTTTGACGGAGCGCTGCATGTCGGTGACTTCTTCAGGGCGTTCATCGATGAGGAGAACGATCAGATAAATTTCCGGGTGGTTGGCGGTGATCGACTGCGCAATGTTCTGCAGCAGCACGGTTTTACCGGTGCGCGGCGGCGCGACGATGAGCGCGCGCTGGCCTTTACCAATCGGCGCAACGATATCAATGACACGCGTCGATATATCTTTGCGGGTCGGGTCGCCGGTTTCCATTTTCAGGCGCTTGTTCGGATAGAGCGGCGTCAGGTTGTCGAAGTTTATCTTGTGACGCATCTTTTCCGGGTCTTCGAAATTGATCTTGTTGACCTGAACCAGTGCGAAATAACGTTCGCCATCTTTTGGGCTACGGATATGACCTTCGATGGTGTCGCCGGTGCGCAGCGAGAATTTGCGGATCTGGGAAGGTGAAATGTAAATGTCATCGGGCCCAGCGAGATAGTTGGCGTCCGGCGAACGCAGGAAACCGAAACCGTCCTGCAGAACTTCGATGACCCCTTCGCCGATGATATCGACTTCCTTGTCGGCATATTTTTTGAGAATGGCGAACATCAATTCCTGCTTGCGCATGGTTGATGCGTTTTCGACCTCCATCTCCTCGGCAATCACGAGCAGTTCGACGGGCGATTTTTTCTTTAACTCTTGTAATTTGATCTCTTGCATAATGTCACAATACTCTAGGGGATATTTGGAAAGGGGGGATTGTTGGATCTTTGGCCGCTTTGGGCGGCACGGCCTTGCAGGCGACAGTCGCGAGCAGCCAGCCCATTGAGGTAGGATGAAGGGACTATAATAAGCGTTGCGGCTTCAGGCAAGCATTCCCGTCATTTATTGTTAAAATGGCTTGAGGACAACGAGGATAACAATCACAATCATCAGAACTGTCGGTATCTCATTGATAATCTTATAGAATTTTTTTGACTTGGTGTTCCGGCCTTGGGCAAAGGCGCGGATCCGCCCGCCGAAATAGCCTTGCAGGCCCGACAAGGCAAAAACCAGAAGCAGCTTGGCATGCAGCCAGCCCTGGCTGAAGCCGAGATAGGATATGGCCAGCCAAAGGCCGAACACCCAGGTCGCGACCATCGCCGGGGTCATGATGAAGCGGTAAAGCCGCCGCTCCATGGTTTGAAACGTACGGTCCATGTCCGAGCCCGGCACCGCGTCGCAATGATAGACGAACAGACGGGGCAAATAAAGAAGCCCTGCCATCCACGAAATGAGTGAGATAATGTGCAGGGCTTTAATAAGTTCGTACATTTAGAAGGTCTGCGCTGTGTCTTTTACCTGCCGTTGAACAGGCAGTTCGAGAGCAGCCTGTGCAAAGTCTTTGATCGATTCGAATTTGTAGCGGGCGATGATTTTATCGTTCACGACTTCAAGAACAACGAAACCGGTTTCCTGCCTGTCATCCAGACCTTCATGGGTTTCGTTCTTGTCGATGATAATTCCGCCATCGAGCCGCAGCGTGCCGACATGGCCGGAGATCGCGACATTTTTTCCAGGCGCCGGTTTAAAGCTGAGGATCATGCGGCGCATTTCTTCATTAAAAGCCTTGTGCTGGCGTTCAGGCTGCGCCGTTCTGTGCAGAATTGAATTGTTGATCTCGTCGATACGGCCGAATGCATATTGCGCCGTCTGCTTGGCGCGGCAGCTGGGGCTGGAGGCAACATAGCCAATCTGGACATTCGCGGCCTTGAAAACATCGCCGACCAGCTTTGCTTCTGATACGCCCTGATCAGAAAGGCAGGTGGCCCGCTTGAAAGGAACGTCAGCAGGCTTGTAATTATTGAGGAGCTCAATGGCATCGAAGGCGGTGACATCATGCCATTTTTCGCGGTTGGCGTGACGGAAATGAAGGACATAGCCACCATCGGCTACCTTTTTCGCCCAGATGACGTCGTTCTCGACGCTGAGTGTGCTGAAAGGTTCGCAGAAACGAATATAGGCCCCTGCAATCAGCGCCATCACCACAACCGTGGAAATAAAAGCGACCTTTTCCCCCGTCGATTTCAAAATATCTTTTTTCCAGAATGGCACCATGGAACTTCCCTATGATCGGTTAAGTTGCTGCATCCTGTTGCACGAAGGGGGGAGGGTCAACGGCGATTGCCAAAATAAAGGTGCAAATCATGGACCTGTTTCGCGCACAGCATGAAGCATGTGCTCAACCGATTCAATCGGCGTTTGTGGTGTAATGCCGTGGCCGAGATTGAAGATATAGGGCTTCCCCCTCATTGTGCGTTTCATGCATGAAATCATATCACGCAACGTCTCATGTGAACCGAACAGCCGCAGAGGATCGAGATTTCCCTGCAGGGGTAATTTTATTTCTTCCGCGCAAATCGCCAGATCTTGTTGCCAGTCGATGCCGAGTGCAGTGACGCCGGTCATGCTTGCGTAAAAACGGGCAAGCGAACCCGCACCGCGCGGAAAACCGATAATTTTCGCATTCGGAATTTGCGCGCGCACACCGTCGACGATTTTTTTCGTCGGCGCGATGACGAATTTTTCAAATGCGAAACTGTCGAGCGCGCCGGACCAGCTATCGAAAATCTGCACGCAGTCGGCACCGGCTTTCAATTGCGCGACGAGATAGATAACCGAGGATTCGACAAGTTTATCAATCAGTTTCGTAAAAAGCTGCGGCTGCGTATAAGCCATGATTTTCGCAGCTTCCTGATCATCGCCGCCGCGTCCTGCGATCATGTAGGTGGCCACCGTCCACGGCGCACCGCAAAAACCGATCAGTGTGACAGCGGCTGGCAAATCTTTTTTGACAAATTTCAGCGTTTCAAAAACGGGGCCAAGTTTTTTCGCTGTATCCGCAACGTTCAGGGCTTCGATTTCCTTTTCGCCGCCGATCGGGTCCAGCTGTGGCCCTTCTCCCGCAACAAAACGCACATTGCGGCCAAGGGCGTGAGGAATGACGAGAATGTCCGAAAATAAAATCGCCGCATCAAAACCGAAACGGCGGATCGGCTGCAGCGTCACTTCGGCGGCAAGTTCCGGATTGTAGACGAGATCGAGAAAGCCTCCGGCTTGGGCGCGTACGGCGCGGTACTCGTCGGGCTCTCGCACATCAAAAAGATGCACTTGGCCCTGGGCGGCTTTATCGGCGTCGACCTCGGCAGGCGTAACGGCGGGAATCTGCGAGCGTTCAAACATAGGCGAGCGTCTCCTA
>JAZKID010000020.1:17080-24399 GCA_040385045.1 Pseudomonadota bacterium
GCCTCCGGCTTTGGCGCGAACGGCGCGGTACTCGGGAAGATAGCGCCCAGCCTGCCGCATCATCCAGACGGGCGGTATGTCAAGGTTGTTGCCTTCGAGAACGTGGAGAAGAGGAGAAATCAAAATCTGTTGTCGCTTTCCGTTGAAGCCTTCTTTGCAATAAATATTATTTTATTAAACTGTTATTTTTATTAGGGCGTGATCTGGTCTCACTCACGAAATATCTACAGCCTGTTCGCCCTATCTAAATCTGAGGATAAACTAAAACTGACACAGGCTTTTTTCGCTCCCCTGTGGAAAATAGGAAAATGTAAAGATTTCATGGTTTTAAGAAACTTTTACAGCCTGTGGAGTGTTGAATAACAGCAAGCATGACCTTTTCTTACGACTCTTCGAAAACGGCAGCGCTTTCTCCACAGACCGATCATTTGTGGAGATGCCGATCACATTGTGGAGAGGTGATAGCTGACCCCCCTGCTTATGCCCGCTATTCTGCCTTTTCCACAGCAGGACTGAAGGAACCGCGGGAGAATTCAGGCACCTTTTTAGCATTGGAAATGCACTGATGTTTGCGTCAGCCGCCATATGGGGATATCCGGCCACCTATTCGCGCTCGCCGCTCATACATGGTCTCTGGCTTCATCAGCACAAGATTTCCGGCGCTTATCTGCGCCGTGATGTCACCATCGACGCCATGCCTGATCTTCTTCACAATTTCAAAAACCTTGATCTCAAGGGCGTCAATCTGACGCTGCCTTTGAAAGAAGCTGCCAGTGCTTATGTACGGCTTGATGACGTCGCCGCGAAATTGCAGGCCGTGAACACGCTCTGGCTGGAGGATGATATTCTTTACGGCACGAATACGGATGTGGCCGGGTTTCTCGGCAGTCTCGACGAGCAGGCACCGCAATGGCGCTCTTATCTTGAAAATGTCGTGGTGCTGGGTTCGGGCGGTGCAGCTAAAGCCGTTATCTGTGGTCTGCTTCAGGCAGGCGCCGAGCGCATCACGATCGTCAACCGCAATACCGAACGTGCCGAAGCGCTGGTCCGGCTTTTCGGCACAAAGACGCATCACATGTCATGGGACAAGGTGGACGATGCCTTGATGACGGCGGACATGCTGGTCAACACAACATCACTCGGCATGATGGGACAGCCGCCGCTCGCTCTCGACATCAACCGCCTGCCGCTGACCGCGATTGTTGCCGACATTGTTTATGTGCCGCTTGAAACCAACCTGCTGAAACAGGCGCGCGCGGCCGGGCTCGCTACCGTCGACGGGCTCGGCATGCTGCTGCATCAGGCCGTGCCGGGTTTCACGAAATGGTTCGGTGTGACGCCCCGCGTGACGCCTGAATTGCGCGAAGCAATCGCAGCGGATTTGAGGGGCTGAGCGTCATGATCATCCTCGGCCTTACTGGCAGTCTCGCCATGGGCAAAAGCAATGTGGCGCGGCACTTTCGTGCGCGCGGCGTTCCGGTTCACGATGCGGACGCGGCGGTGCACAAGCTTTATGAAGGCGCGGCAGTCGCACCGATCCGTGAAGCTTTTCCGGGTGCTATTGTTGATAGCAAGGTCGACCGCAAGAAACTGTCCGCGCTTCTTTCCGGCAAGGAGCAATGGCAGAAGCTTGAAGCCATCGTGCATCCGCTGGTGCGGCAGGAAAAGGAGAAATTTCTTCAGGCCGCGCAAGATAAAGGCATGCGGCTTGTCGTTGTCGATATCCCGCTTTTATTTGAAACCGGCGGCGATAAGGATTGTCACGCGGTGTTGGTTGTAACGGCGCCGTTCGAGATGCAAAAACAGCGCGCCATGAAACGCGCCGGCATGACGGAGGAAAAATTTAATGCCATCGTCGCACAGCAAATGCCGGACGCGGAAAAGAAGCGCCGCGCGCATTTTATTATCGATACCAGCGGGCCGAAATCCGCGACAGCACGGCAGGTTGATGCTATTATCCGCGCTTATTCCGGGCGCTAAGAGGATCTGAATTTGAGAGAGATTGTTTTCGATACGGAAACCACCGGCCTTTCACCTGCAGGCGGCGACCGCGTGGTTGAGATCGGCTGCGTTGAAATCATCAACCGTTTCCCCACGGGCAAAACTTATCACTGTTATCTGAACCCCGAGCGCGACATGCCTGACGGCGCTTTTCGCGTGCACGGCCTATCGGCGGAATTTTTATCGAAGCACCCGCTGTTTGCCAATGTGGCTGACGCTTTCCTCGAATTCATCGGCGATGATCCGCTCGTCGCGCATAATGCCGATTTCGATATGAGCTTTCTGAATATGGAACTGGCACGGCTGAAGCGTCCGGCGCTGGCCTCATCGCGTGTCGTCAACACGCTGCTGCTGGCGCGGCGCAAGCATCCGGCAGGTCCGAACCGCCTCGATGATTTGTGCACGCGCTACAAGATCGACAATACCAAGCGCACGCTGCACGGCGCGCTGCTCGATGCGCAATTGCTGGCCGAAGTTTACGCGGAACTGGTGGGTGGCCGCCAGTCGGCGATGACGCTGAACACGGCGTCTGCAAATCTTGCGCAAAGCAGGTCAAAAACCGGGCAGGTCAAGACACGGTCAGAGAGCCTGCCGCCCTTGCTTCAGGAAAATGAAGCCACAAACCATGCCGATTTCGTGCAGGGCCTCGGCGAAAAGGCGATCTGGAGAGCCTACAGCTAGAATTTACGACCAGTCGTCGTTGCCGGCTTTTTTCGGCGATGCTGCGGGAGCGGCTGCCGATGCTTGCGGTTTTTGCGAGCCCTGCTGCTGCTGTCCGGCCTGTGCCTGTGCGCGCTGACGGAACAGCGAGACGAAATCGATCGGGTCGATCATCAGCGGCGGGTAACCGCCATTGCGGGTTGCATCGGCAATGATCTGGCGCGCAAACGGGAACAGCAGGCGCGGGCATTCGATCATGATCACAGGCTGCAGGCTGTCGGCCGGAACGTTCTGAATGCGGAAAATACCTGAATACGTAATGTCGCAAGCGAACAGCATGGTTTTGCCTTCGCCTGCCTTGGCTTCCAGTTGCAGGTCAACTTCGTAATCGCTGTCGCCCAGCTGGCGCGCGTTGACGTTGACGTTGATGTTGATTTGCGGCTGCGTTTGCGGCGGCTTGGCGAGAATATCCGGCGCATTCGGATTTTCGAACGAAAAATCCTTCACGAACTGTGCCAGCACATTTAGGCTGGGTGCAGTCTCGTCCTGTGGGGTGTTCGGTGTATTCGACGACGCCATGACAAACCTCATTCTTTTTAAGACAGTGATATGGCGGCACCGCTAACATGCCCGCATGCGAAATTCCATCATTTTAAGAAGCGATATCAGCTTTTTATGGCAAGACCGTGCCGATTTGGCTTGGCCTTTGCGGCGAATTCCCCCAATAATGGCAGCCGATCCGGTTTTTAAAAGAACAGAAGCACATGGATTTTCTCACCATTCTTTTTCTCATCCTTGCCGCGGTGATTTTCTTCCGCCTGCGCAGCGTGCTTGGCACCCGCACGGGGCAGGAACGCCCGCCGCAGGAAAGGGTACTGAAGCGTGCCGAAAAAGAAGCGGCGCCTAAGAAGGCTGACACGGTCGTCAACCTGCCGCGCACGGAGCCCGCCCGCGACCGTCTTGAAGGCGTTGAGGCTGGCTCGGCGATTGCTTCGGCCCTTCAGTTCATTGTCGATGCCGACCCCGCTTTTCGCGTGCCGCAGTTTATCAACGGTGCGAAGGCAGCCTATGAGATGATCCTCGCGGCTTTTGCAAACGGCGACCGCACCACGTTGCGCAAATTATTGTCGCCGGACATTTATGCGACCTTCGAGCAGGAAATCACCGCGCGCGAAAGCCGCGGCGAAAAAGTCGAGTTTCATTTCGTCGGCATCACCAAGGCCGATATTACGGAAGCGGTTCTGAAAGACAGCGTTTCACAGATCACGGTGCATTTTGTCGCGAAGCTGGTGCAGGCGACGATGAATGCGAACGGTGATGTGATCGAAGGCGATGCGGTAAATATCGACGAAGTCGGCGACCGCTGGACGTTTGAAAGAAAAGTCACGGCGCGGGATCCGAACTGGAAGCTTGTCGCTGCCGAAGACGCATAAAATGAACAGGCCGCCACTGCTTGTGATTATTGCAGCGGGCTTTTTGTTTTCAGGTGCCGTGATGGCGGAAGGCGCATCTTTTTCCGAACTGCCGGGCTGGAATGAAGATAACCATGCGCGTATCTGGCCGGTTTTTCATACATCCTGCCAGTCTGTTTTAAAAAAGAAACCAGCGCCGCGGCCGGGTGTGTCGCAAAACGAAGCTCTGTGGCGGGTCTGCGCCGAAGCTGTCCGCCTTCCTGAAAAAATCTCCAATGCCAAGGCTAAGACATTTTTCGAAACGCATTTCACGCCTGTCAAACTGACAACATCGCAAAAAGGTTTGATGACCGGCTATTACGAACCGGAATTTGCGGCATCGCAAAAGCGCTCGGCGCAATTTGATGTGCCGGTGCTGCGCCGCCCGAAACAGCTTGTCAGCAATGTCGCGCCGCAGGGACATGCCGATCTGACGGCCGCTTTCCGTGGCAGCAAAGGTACGCTTGTCCCCGCGCCTGATCGTGTTGCGATTGAGAATGGTGCACTGGCGCGCGAGCATCTTGAAATGTTCTGGATGAAAGATCCTTTTGATCTTTTTACCATGCAGGTGCAAGGGTCGGGGCGGCTGAAACTTGAAGACGGCACAACGGTGCGCGTCGGGTACGACGGGAAAAACGGCTATCCTTATACCTCTGTCGGCAAGGTGCTGATCGATCGCGGTATTTTACAAAAAGGCAATGTCAGCATGCAGGCGATCGGCGCGGTGTTCGAAAAAGATGCCGCATTGGCGCGCGAGGTGATGCGCGAAAATAAATCTTACGTTTTTTTTCGCGAGCTGAAAAATATGGATTCCAAATACGGGCCGCTCGGCGGGCAGAGCCTGGCCTTGACGCCGCTCACCAGCATCGCCATCGACCGGAAAATTCACAGCTATGGTCTGCCGTTTTATATTTCCGGCGGGTTGCCGGGCATCAATCACCGCGACAGTTTCAACAAGCTCGTCATCGCGCAGGATACCGGAACGGCGATTGTCGGCGAGGCGCGCGTCGATCTGTTTGTCGGCTGGGGCGATAATGCGAAAAGACTTGCCGGAGTGCTGCAGGAAAAAATCGATCTTTATATCCTTCAACCGAAGGGACAACATTGAGCAAGCCGCCGCGCGACAAAAGCTGGCATCCGCCGCTCGATGCGGATGATGCCGCGCTGTGGGAAGACGTGAAGAAATCGGTGAAGCGGTTGCGGCCGGGTGAAACCAGATTGCTTGTGAAAGCAAAAGCGAAAACGCCACCAAAGCCAAAGCTTCCGCTGATCAAGCCAGAAAAAATCGAAACAAAGCCGCCGCTCATTAAAAAACCTGCAATTGCGGTTGAGCCTGCCGAGCAGTTCGACCGCATGACGTTGCGGAAAATAAAAACCGGCCGCGTGAAGGTTGACGACAGCATCGATCTTCACGGGCTGCGGCAGGATACGGCGCACCGCGCGCTGGAAAGCTTTATTTTCAATGCGCGCGAGCGCGGGTACAAGCTTGTTCTCGTCGTCACCGGCAAAGGCAACCGTTTCAACAAGGGTGAAGGTGTTTTAAAAACGCAGGTGCCGCGCTGGCTGAAAGAGGGTGACCTGTCGCGCGCGGTGATCGGTTTCAGCAAGGCCGCGCAATCGCATGGCGGCGATGGCGCGTTTTATGTTAGGCTCAAGAAAAAGCGTGCACGCTGATCAGTTGGTCGGCGGAATGTAATTTCTCAAATTGCCGATCGGTAGGCCGTTCACGGTTTTATTGCGCAACACGCGCCAGCCGGCGCTCAGCGACAGCACAACCGCTGCCAGCACGATCAGCGTGATCGGCGGCGTCAGATCGGCGGAGGCCGTTTTGTCGATCAGGTAGAAGATCGCGAAGCCCGCATAGATCAGCGCCGAAACAAGGATGGCGCGGCGGTCGATAACCAGCGCAAACAAGGACAGGACGGCAAAGCCGATCAGCATGATCACCGCCTGCGTGGCGCTGAATTCCGTGTAACGCAGCTCGCCGCCGAAGGCTAAGGCGACGACCGGGTGGATCAGCATCGGCGCAGCGAGAAGATGCAGCCAGAACGCCATATCGGCACGGCGCGTCACGCGCAGCCGGTCGGAAATATCGAGCCACATGGCGGCAATAAAAGTGGCGAGGCCGCCGATAAAGAAAATGCCGTTATAATGGTCGGTGATAAATCTGCCGCCGAAAACAAGCGCGAGCAGACCAAGGAATGCGCCTATCAAAAAGAAAGCGATGATCGAGCCGTCGATCGGCACGCGAAAACGCCACAGGTGTAGCGCGGCCGCGGCAGCCGAAACCAGCGAAATCAGGATAATGATTTTTCCGCCTGAGCCGTTTTCGAACAGGTTCGACAGCCAGCTGTCATAATCGTTGTAAAAATAGCTGATCAGCGCCACGCAGATGGAAAAAGCGAACATCTGCGACAGGATGATGCTGGGCAATGCCAGCCGCAGCTTTCGTGCGAAAACCTCCGAGAGAATCCAAGCCATCGCGGCCGAGAGAGCCGCAAAGCCAAGATAGGATTGAAACACGCTCGAGAAACTGTAGAGCGCGCCGATCAGCAAAAACAGGCCGATGGTGACGAAAATGTCGTTGAAACCGCCGAGAATACGGAAGCGTTCTTCATCGGGGGAAGGCGCGGGCTCAGCAGGGTTCAATTTGGCCGCATTCAGGCCGCGCAATTTTTCCGCCTGTTCCGCACTGATAATTCCGTCGCGAACGGCCTTGTCGAGATCTTCGTTGGATGTCATGCGCGTGCCCCCTGCGAATGGTCCTGCTTCGAACCAAGCCATAGCATTTTGCCTGCCCATTCCAAGTGGCAACGCGGCGCAAAGCCTGCTAAAAGCGCATGAAGAACGGGAGCCGCCTGCATGAAACTTTATCTTCTCCATTTGCCTGAAGGCATCGCCCCCGGTTCTACGGAAGCCGCCGGCAAACTTGTCTCCGTCAAGGACGGGTTTTCATGGGGCGCGTTTATTCTGACGCTGCCATGGCTGCTCTGGAACAGGCTATGGTTGTGGTCGGCTGTTTTCGTGCTCGCCAATATGCTGATCGAGCTTGCGGCAAGGCTGCTCGGCAGCAATGAAACGGTTTTGATGTTCTGTTATCTTTTCCTGTCGCTGTTCATCGCGCTGGAAGCCGGCATGCTGCGCTCAAGAGGTCTGCAAAAGCGCGGCTATCGGCATATCGCCACGTTTGTCGCACGCGATTGCGAA
>JAZKID010000020.1:24409-39608 GCA_040385045.1 Pseudomonadota bacterium
AAGTTTTTCACCGCGGCACAAAGTTTTATTCCCGCTTAAAAATGGACCAGCGACTGCCGCAAGAGGTTTCGCCCTTCCGCAATTTTTCGCGCGGGGAATGGTCGAAACTGCGCGCCGATGCGCCGATGACGCTGACGGCCGAAGAGGTTGAAAATCTCCGCTCGCTGAACGACCGCCTGTCGATCAAGGAAGTCGAGGAAATCTATCTGCCGCTCTCGCGCCTGTTGTGGATGTATGTCTCGGCCGCGCAGCAGTTGTTCAGCGTGACGAGCCGCTTTCTTGGCGCGGAAGGACAAAAGGTGCCTTACATCATCGGCATTGCCGGGTCGGTGGCGGTCGGCAAATCGACGACGGCGCGCGTGCTGCAGGCTTTGCTGAAACGCTGGCCGACGACGCCGAAAGTCGGCCTTATTACAACAGACGGGTTTCTTCACCCCAATTCCGTTCTCGAGACGCAAGGCCTGATGGAGAAAAAAGGCTTTCCACAAAGCTATAATATTTCCGAACTGCTGCGTTTCCTCACCGATATCAAGGCGGGCAAGGCGCAGGTGAGTGCGCCGGTTTACTCGCACCTTATCTATGACATCGTGCCGGATGACATGCAGGTGATTGACCGGCCGGATATTCTGATTTTAGAGGGCTTGAATGTCTTGCAGGTCGGTCAGGCGCCTTCGGGCGGGCAGGCCATTCCGTATGTCTCCGACTTTTTCGACTTCTCGATTTTCATCGATGCGCAAGAAACATTGCTGCGCAAATGGTATCTGGAACGTTTTCTGGCCTTGCGTGAAACGGCCTTCAAAGACCCGTCATCGTTCTTTCATCGTTTCGCGGTGATGCCTCAGGAAGAAGTCGTCAAATTATCCGAACATCTTTGGGCGACGATCAACGGCGTCAATTTACGCGAAAATATTCTGCCGACGCGCCAGCGCGCCGGCCTCATTCTCACCAAAGGCGCAGATCATTTTGTCGAAAGCGTCGCGCTGCGGCGGCTGTAGGAATTATTTTTTCTCGACGGTGTCAGGCTCTATGTAATAACTAATCGTATAATTATATTTTGCGTCTTTATCTTGCGTATATGAAAAAGCAAGCTGTTCTTCAGGGCCAGATTGATTGATGTTGTAATTGAAAATTTTATTTGTTGCTTGAATAAAGCTTGTTGGATCAACATCAAGTAAATTTTTTGAAGGACTCAATTTTAAAAGAGTTTGCATTCTTTGAATAGAATCGGCGGCTATTTTCGAACCACGCGTATCAAACGCCACAGAAATTCTGGCATTTCCTGTTTTAAATGTTTCGATATTAAAAAGTGATTCTTCACCTAGATTTAAGCCAATATCGTCATTCTTTAAAACGTCCGCAACAGGCTTTGCGTTAAAGTAAAATTTTCTTGCACTAAATTCAGGATCAGCTTCACCAACTATCAAACGCGCTTCTTTGATCGCGGGCTCGTTATCTGCAACTCCTTTGCGCCAGAACAGTTCAACCTGCTCTCCTAGCTGTTTGACGATAATATCATCGGCAATATTGTCGTTATCCAGATAAGCTAATTTTTTAAAAGTTGAGACTGTAGAAACGGGCATCAGTGGTCTCCCATAAATTCACTTGGTTTTAACAAAAATTTATCGATTTGCGAACCGACTAAAGCTTTTAAACAAGCAAGCCCTTTTCAATCGCCAGTTGCCGCAGATTGGTCTGGGGGCGGGCGCCGAGATGCGAAATCACTTCGGCGGCGGCCATGGCGCCAAGTTCACCGCAGCGTTGCAGTGGAAGATTGTTTGTAAGCCCATAAAGAAAACCCGCTGCGAACAGGTCGCCCGCGCCGGTGGTATCGATAATTGTTTCGACCGTCTGGGCGGGCACTTCGATCTGCTCGCCGTTATTCAAAATCACGCAGCCCTTTTCAGAACGCGTGACGATGGCCAGCGGAATATCGTTTTGCAGCGCCTTGGTCGCCGTATCGTAATCGGCCGTCTGATAAAGCGCTTTCAGCTCGGCTTCGTTTGCGAAAACGATGTCGATGGTGCCGGTTTTCATGAGGTTCAGAAATTCATCGCGATGCGCCTCGATACAAAACAAGTCTGATAAAGTCAGCGCCACCTTCCGGCCATGTTCATGCGCAATTTTCGCAGCCTTTCGAAACGCCTCCTTGGCTTTCGGCGGATCCCACAAATAACCTTCGAGGTAGACGACTTTCGCCGTCTTTGTGAGCTCAGTGTCGACATCACCCCCCTCAAGATTCTGGCTGGCGCCCAGATAAGTATTCATTGTGCGTTCGGAGTCCGGCGTCACCAGAATCATAGAACGCGCGGTGGCCGGGCCGTCTTGCGCGGGCGGTGTTGTGAACGTCACGCCGACAGCGCGGATATCGTGCGTAAAGCTTTTGCCAAGCCCGTCGGCCTTCACCTTGCCGATGAAACCGGCCTTGCCGCCGAGTGATGCAATGCCCGCTGCCGTATTGGCGGCCGATCCGCCGGAAATTTCCGTGACTGGTCCCATCGCTTCATAAAGCGCTTCGGCACGCGCCTCGTCGATCAGATGCATGGCGCTTTTGGTGAGGCCATGCTGTTGCAGGAAATTATCTTCCGCCTGCGCAATCATGTCGACAATGGCATTGCCGTAGCAGAGAACATCAAGATTATTGCTTGTCATTTTTTCAGCTCGTTTTCTTTTGTTTTGAGAGGATAAAGGCAAATATCGCGGATGACGCAGTGTGGGCAAAGAGGTTTGCGCGCAAGGCAGGTATAGCGCCCGTGCAAGATCAGCCAGTGATGCGCATCGACGAGATAATTTTTCGGGATGATTTTCAGCAGGCCTTCTTCGACACCAAGCGGCGTTGCACCCGGTGCAAGGCCGGTGCGGTTGGCGACGCGAAAGACATGCGTGTCGACAGCCATGGTCGGGTGGCGGAAGATCGTGTTGAGGATGACATTGGCGGTTTTGCGCCCGACACCGGGCAGCTTTTCCAAGGCGTCGCGATCTTCCGGCACTTCACCTTTGTGATCACGCAGCAAGGCTTCGGACAGGGCAACAACGTTACGCGACTTGTTATTATGAAAGTTGATCGTCTTGATCGCGTCGTCGACGCCTTTCGCGCCGAGCCTGACCATTTTTTGCGGTGTGTCAGCTTTTTTGAAAAGAGCGCGCGTTGCTTTGTTGACGCCAGCATCCGTCGATTGCGCCGACATCACTACCGCGACCAGAAGCGTGTACGGGCTTTTATATTCAAGCTCGGTGGTCGGGTGCGGGTTGGCCTCGCGCAGGCGGCGAAAAACCTCTGCGACCGCTTTCGGCTTCAGCCGGTAAGACGGAACGACAGGCGCGGGCGGGGTTTTCCTGGAAGGCGTGGCCATGGCCCGTTCTGCCAGCTTCTTTTCCACGACACAAGAATCGGGTGGGCAGGAAATTCCGGCGTGCTATTGTCGCCTGATGATGAACCTCGCCCAGAAACTCAGCACACCGTCCGACGAACCGCTCGCTGATTATGAGCGTGTGAAACAGGCAATCGGCTATCTGACCGACAACTGGCGCGATCAGCCGTCGCTGGATCGACTCGCACATGAAATCGGATTATCGCCCGCGCATTTTCAAAAGCTGTTCACGCGCTGGGCCGGCATCAGTCCGAAAGAATTTCTGCAGGCGCTGACGCTCGATCATGCCAAGGGCTTACTCAAAAATTCGGCGAACATGCTGGATGCGACCTATGATTCCGGCCTCTCCTCCCCCGGCCGGTTGCATGATTTATTCGTGACCTATGAAGCCGTCACGCCGGGCGAATATAAAAATCGCGGCGAGGGATTGAACATTTCCTATGGCTGGAGCCCTTCTCCCTTCGGTCAGGCGTTGGTCATGGCAACGGAACGCGGCGTCACCGGCATCGCTTTTGCCGATGTCGGCGAAGAGGCGGAAGCCTTGCAGGATATGATGTCGCGCCTGCCGCGCGCCAATTACATCGAGGATTCGCAAACGGCAGCGCGTTATGCACGGGTCGCCTTTCAGGGATTGAAGGGTGATGTGCCCCTGCGGCTTCACATGATCGGCAGCGATTTCGAAATCAGTGTCTGGGAAACGCTGCTGCGCATACCTGTCGGTGGCGCAACGACCTATTCCGATATTGCGCGCGTGATCGAAAAGCCGAAAGCCGTGCGCGCCGTCGGCACGGCCGTTGGCCGCAACCCGATTTCGTTCGTCGTGCCGTGCCACCGCGTGCTTGGCAAAGGCGGAAATCTGTGCGGTTACCATTGGGGCGTGACGCGCAAGAAAGCGATCCTCGGCTGGGAACGCGGGAAAGTTTTGCAGGGCTAATCGAGAATCTTCTGCATCAGCACGAGATCAAGCCAAGCGCCGAATTTGAAACCGACTTCTTTTGCGCGGCCGCATTCCGTAAATCCGAGTGCCCGATGCATTTTGATTGAGGCAGCGTTGGTTGCCGTCATGCCACCAACCATCACATGCATGCCGTTCTCGATGGCGATGCCGATCAGCCCGCGCATCAAACCGACGCCCATTCCCTGCCCGCGAAAACCGTTATGGATGTGAATTGTGTGCTCGACGGTGCTTTTGTAGCAGCAGCGTGAGCGCCACGTACCGTAGCTGGCAAAACCTGCGACCTGTTTGTCTTTTTCTGCAACGAGGACAGGAAAATTCTGCGCCTGCCGTTCCCTGAACCATTGCTGGCGCACAGGCATCATTTCCGGCTCGTCGTCCCAGATAGCAGTAGTTTTCAGAAGCACGTCGTTATGAATATCGAGAATAGCCTGCAGGTCGCCTTCGGTCGCAGGACGGACCAGCACGCTCACGCCGCAAAATCCTTGCTGTCGATGACGTGCCCTTGTGCATCGATGCGATAAAGTAGCGGCGCACCCGTGCCGAGTTCACGCTTGATGATCTGTTCGGGCGACAGCTTTTCCAGAACCATGATCAGGGAGCGCAGGCTGTTGCCATGCGCAACGATGATCACGTTTTGGCCGAGTTTCACGCGCGGCAAAATTTCTTTTTCATAATAAGGAAGCACGCGCTCGGCGGTCATTTTCAGGCTTTCGCCGCCTGGCGGCGGGATATCGTAAGAACGCCGCCAGATATGGATCTGCTCATCGCCGAATTTCTGCGCCGCTTCTGCCTTGTTGAGGCCGGACAGTTCGCCGTAATCACGCTCATTCAGTGCCGCATCGCGGATAATGTCGATCTTGAGACTCAGCTCGCCAAGGATAATATCGCAGGTTTCCTGTGCGCGGTTGAGAACGGATGTGAAAGCGATGTCGAAGCTCAAATTCATCTCGCGCAGCTTTTGACCGGCAAGATGCGCTTCCTCGCGGCCAAGATCGGTGAGCGGCGGATCCTGCCAGCCGGTGAAAAGATTTTTTAAATTCCATTCGCTCTGCCCGTGGCGGCAAAGCACTAGCATGCCTGTCATGATGAAAGTCCTAAAACGTCCTGCATGGAATAAAGACCAAATTGCTTTTTCTTTAGTTTAATTTTACCCCACATCGCGGCTTTTAATGCGCCTTCCGCAAACAGCGAACGGTCGAGAGCCTTGTGTGAAAGTGTCACGATTTCCGAATTGCTGGCAAAGGACACATCATGCTCGCCGATCACACCGCCGGTGCGCAATGATGCAAAACCGATCCCGCTCTTGCGTTTGCCATTTCGGCTTGTGAGCGCCGTTAATTTTTCACCACGCCCCTTGGCAGCAGCTTCACCCAGCAGCAAAGCCGTACCGGATGGCGCATCGAGTTTGTTGCGGTGATGAATGTCGAGAATTTCGATATCGAATTCGGCTCCCAGTTTTTCGGCCGCCTGCTTTGCCAGCGCCGCGATCAGGTTGACGCCGAGGCTCATATTGCCGGATTTGATGATGACAGCCTTTTTGGCGGAGCGCGCAATACTCTGCTCTTCCTTTGCCGAAAAACCGGTCGTGCCGATAACGTGGACAATGCCGTGCGCGGCGGCGCTCATGGCGAGTGCCGTCGACACCAGCGGCGTCGAAAAATCGATAATTGCTTCGGCATTGTCCAGGATCAGTTCGATCTCACTGCGCGCGGTTTTGCGCGAGAGAAGCCCGGCGAGATGAGTGTCGCCGCCCTGCCGTTCGATGATGTTCTGAACCGCCTGCCCCATGCGGCCGGTTGCGCCTGCAATCGCGATTTTCATGCCGCTTTCGCTCCCGCCATATCTTCAAGAATCGATTGCGCCGCAGCGCGCGGGTCTTTCGCACGCGTGATCGGCCGCCCGACGACAAGGTGGCTTGCACCATCGCGAAGAGCGCCGGACGGCGTGGCGATGCGGCTTTGATCGCCGCTGTCATGGTCGGCCATGCGGATGCCCGGGGTCACGATCAGCGCGTCTGGCCCGAGAATTTTGCGCGAGGCTTTCGCCTCCTGCGGCGAGCAGACAATGCCGTCGATGCCGATATCGCGCGCACTTTGCGCGCGCGCACTGACGATGTCGGTAATCGATTTGTCGTAGCCGGCGTTTTTCGCGTCATGCTCGGCCATGGATGTCAGGATGGTCACGCCGATGATACGCAGTTTGGATTCATTGCGGCCTTGAAGCGCCGCCTGCATGGTTTGCGGGTAGGCATGAACGGTGAGCAGCGAAGCGCCGAGATTGGAAATCTGCTGCACGGCGCGTTCGACCGTGTTCGGGATGTCATGCAGTTTGGCATCGATAAAAACCTTGTAGCCCTCATCGATCAGTTGCCGCGCCAGCTCCATGCCACCGGCATACAAAAGCTCAAGGCCGATTTTATAGAAGTTCGCCGCATCGCCGATTTTTTCGACCAGCACGATGGCGTCTTCCGTGCTCGGCACATCAAGGGCAACGATTAGGCGTTCGCGAAAATCCATGATCATGATCCCAAAGCGGCGCGTTTTATGAGCGCAGCGGTGCAGGCTTCAAGCTGTTTCATCAGTCCGGGCTCTTTCAGGGAGCCGTCGTCGGCGAAAGCCTCATTCGCCAGACGGACGCTGACCATTTCCGGAATAACAAATGTGTTGAGACCGAGTTCCAGCGATGCGCGCAACTGCATCAGGCCGCGATAGCCGCCAAGCCCGCCGGGAGATGCTGCACCCAGCGCAAACACGCGCGAGAAAACTTTTGCTTTTGCGTCCTTGGTGCGGCTGACCCAGTCGATGGTGTTTTTCACGAGCGGCGAGATCGATGCATTATATTCCGGGCTGGTGATGAAGATGCCATGCTGGCTTTCGAACAGCCTTGCCAGCTTTTCGGCATTGTCCGGCGCGCCTTTTTCTTTTTCAAGATCACCATTGTAAAGCGGCAGCTCGTAATCTTTCAGGTTGATCTGGTTAAGTTCCGCGCCTTGCGTTTGCAAGGTTTTCGCGGCCAGCGCTGCCAGCTTCGAATTGAAAGAACCGTCACGCGTGCTGCCGGAGAAAACGAGAATTTTGACCATCGGTCGTCCTTATAAAGCGCGGCGGTATGTCCACACGCGGGCGGGCGGAACGTTCTTGAAAATCCAGTCCGAAACGGTTGTTTCAATATCAGCCGTTTCGCGCGGGATCGGCGAAACAGGCGCATAGGTGAACTGCACGAAGGGGCCGCGGGCGCACAAGATGTCGAAAGCGGCATTCAAAAGCGCAGTGCGCTTTTCCACAGGCTGATTAAAAAGCGGCAGGCTTGAAATAATGGCGCAGGCTTTTTCATCGACGATACCGTTCAGGCTAGTTGAGAGATCGTAGGCGTCGCCGCAGATGACGTGAATGCCGGGGAAACGTTTCTGCAAACGTTCAGCAAAATCTATGTCATATTCCACTGTAATGATCCGCTCAGGCGCGATGCCGCTTTCGATAAGCGCCTGCGTGACGGGGCCTGTGCCGGGGCCAAGCTCGATCACCGGGCCGGAAAGAGCGGGGTCGATCTGTGCGGCCATTTCGGCTGCGAGCGCTTTTCCGGAGGGCGCAACGGCACCAATTTTTTTCGGATTGCCGACCAGTGAGAGCAAAAAGCGAAGTTGATCGTCGAGGCGGCGCAGGGGTGATTTCCCCGTACGTGTTTTGCTTTCACTGCCGTGTTCCATCCAGCCTGCCTCTCAGAGCTGGCATATAAACCGCTTTTCGATAGGGAAGCTAGACAGGCTTTTCAAAAAACTCACGCATGCGCGCAAAGAAACCGCTGGATTCGGGATGAGTGTTGTCTTTTTCCGTCTCCGAAAACTGCTCAAGCAATTCGCGCTGTTTCGCATTCAGGTTGCGCGGCGTTTCCACCATGATCTGAACATAAAGGTCGCCGCGCCGCTTTGAGCGCAGGACCGGCATGCCCTTCGCCTTGACGCGCAATTGTTCGCCGGTTTGTGTTCCAGCCGGCATCTGGATTTCCGTACGCTCGCCCTCGATCGTCGGCACCTCGATCGCCGCACCCAGCGCCGCTTTCGTGAAAGAAACGGGTACGCGGCAATAAAGGTCCGCGCCCTGACGGTGGAATAGTTTATGCGGCTTGATGGAAAGAAAAATATAAAGATCGCCCTGCGGCCCGCCGCGAAACCCCGCCTCGCCCTCGCCGGCCAAACGAATGCGCGTACCGTCTTCCACGCCGGGGGGGATTTCAGGTTTCAGCTTGCGGTTTTTGGTATTGCGCCCCGCACCATGGCATTTTTTGCACGGGTCCTGAATCACGGCGCCTGCGCCATGGCAGGTGGGGCATGTATGCTCCATCGTGAAAAAGCCCTGCGTGGCGCGCACGCGTCCGCGTCCCTGGCAGGTCGGGCATGGCACGGGTGCCGTCCCCGCCTTCGCGCCAGAGCCTTCGCATTCATCGCACAGGCTGGCGACAGGAATTTGAATCTCGGCCGTCTTGCCGCTGAATGCTTCTTCCAGCGTGATTTCGAGATTGTAGCGCAGATCAGCCCCGCGCTGCGCGGCATTGCGGTTGTTACCGCGCCCCATCACATCGCCGAAAAATTCCTCGAAAATATCCGACATCGAGGAGGCGAAACCGGAATCGAACCCGGCACCACCCCGCCCGCCTTCGAAAGCGGCATGACCAAAACGGTCGTAAGCCGCGCGCTTGTTCGCATCGCACAGAACCTGATAGGCCTCATTGATTTCCTTGAAACGGACTTCGGCGTCTTTTTCTTTATTCGTGTCAGGATGAAATTTCATCGCCAGTTTACGAAACGACGATTTGATCGTGCCGTCGTCGGCGCTGCGCGCAACGTCCAGTGTCTCGTAATAACAGCGCTTGGTTGTCATATGTCCTCTTATATAGTCATGCCCGCACTTGGTGCGGGCATCCACGCCTTTATAAATTTAAATCGTGGATGGCCGGAACGAGTCCGGCCATGACGCAATATATATTTTATGCGCTTTTCGCATTGTCGTCGTCGACTTCTTCGAAATCGGCATCGACCACGCCATCGTCTTCGGCTTTCGGTTCACCCTCGCCCGTGTCGTTGGCGGCCGTTTGCGCTTTATAGATCGCTTCGCCGAGCTTCATCGAAGCCTGCGCCAACGTGTTGGTTTTTTCCTTGATCGCTTCGACATCTTCGCTGTCTTTCAGCGCGCGCAGGTCTTCGACAGCCTTGTCGATTTCATCGCGCGTGGCGAGATCAAGCTTGGTGCCATGTTCATCGAGCGATTTCTCGGTCGTATGAACAAGCGCCTCGGCGTGGTTTCTGGCTTCGACCAGCCCGCGCCGCTTCTTGTCGTCCTCGGCATGGGCTTCGGCATCCTTGACCATTTTTTCGATGTCTTTTTCGGACAAGCCGCCGGACGCCTGGATGCGGATCTGCTGCTCCTTGCCGGTGCCCTTGTCTTTCGCCGTCACGTTGACGATGCCGTTCGCGTCGATGTCGAAAGCGACCTCGATCTGCGGAACACCACGAGGGGCTGGAGGTATGCCGACGAGGTCGAACTGACCGAGCGATTTGTTGTCCTGCGCCATTTCGCGTTCACCCTGGAATACGCGGATGGTCACAGCGCTCTGGCTGTCCTCGGCCGTCGAGAAGACTTGGCTTTTTTTGGTCGGGATGGTGGTATTGCGCTCGATGAGACGTGTGAAGACGCCGCCTAATGTTTCAATACCGAGCGACAAAGGCGTGACGTCGAGAAGCAGAACGTCTTTCACGTCGCCTTGCAGCACGCCTGCCTGAATGGCCGCGCCGATGGCGACAACTTCATCCGGGTTGACCCCTTTATGCGGTTCCTTGCCGAACAGTTGTTTGACGATTTCCTGCACTTTCGGCATGCGCGACATGCCGCCGACCAGAATGACTTCGTCGATCTGCGCCGCCGTTAAGCCTGCATCTTTCAATGCCGCCTTGCACGGTGCCACGGTTTTCTGAACGAGGTCGTCGACGAGCTGCTCGAACTTCGCGCGCGTCAGCTTCAGCGTCATGTGTTTCGGGCCGGAAGCATCCGCCGTAATGTACGGCAGGTTGATTTCCGTCTGCGTCGAAGACGACAGCTCGATTTTCGCTTTTTCGGCCGCTTCTTTGAGGCGCTGCAGCGCAAGCTTGTCTTTCTTCAGGTCGATGCCCTGCTCTTTCTTGAATTCGTCCGCGAGGAATTCAACAAGGCGCATGTCGAAGTCTTCACCGCCAAGAAACGTGTCGCCATTGGTGGATTTCACTTCGAAAACGCCGTCGCCGATTTCCAAAATCGAAACGTCGAACGTGCCGCCGCCGAGGTCGTAAACCGCGATGGTGCCGTTTTTCTTTTTCTCGAGGCCGTAAGCCAGCGCGGCCGCCGTCGGCTCGTTGATAATGCGCAGAACCTCTAAGCCCGCGATCTTGCCGGCGTCTTTGGTGGCCTGGCGCTGTGCGTCATTGAAATAAGCCGGAACGGTAATGACGGCCTTCTCGACCTTAGTGCCGAGATAGGCTTCTGCCGTTTCTTTCATTTTTTGCAGGGTGAAAGCCGAAATCTGCGACGGCGAGAATTGCTTGCCGCGAGATTCAACCCATGCATCGCCGTTCGATGACTTGACGATTTCATAAGGGACAAGTTTTTTGTCCTTCTGCGTCATCGGGTCGTCATAGGGGCGGCCGATCAGGCGCTTGATCGCGAAAATCGTATTTTCAGGGTTGGTGACCGCCTGGCGTTTTGCCGGCTGGCCGACGAGGCGTTCGCTGTCTTCCGTGAAAGCCACGATCGACGGCGTGGTGCGCGCGCCTTCTGCGTTTTCAATTACCTTTGCGTTCGCGCCTTCCATGACGGCCACGCAGGAGTTGGTGGTGCCAAGGTCAATGCCGATTACTTTAGCCATTTCAATAGTCCCTCATTTTTCAAAGCGTGGCTTTTTGAGCCTCACGCCGAACTGGCCCGTATGCCGGGCTGCTAGCATCGATATAAGAAGGGTTTTTTACGGCCACAAGGGCAAGAGAGCCATGTTTTTCAATTATAAAGACGGGTTTCAGGCTGCAAAAGTTAACAATCCGTAAAAGCCGAATGATTACAAGTATTTGTTTACCAATATCCATCTCTCCTTAACACACTTCTGGCAGTTTAAAGGCTTCAGGCATTTGCGGCGCACGGCCGCGATTTGCCGTGCCTGCGAAATGGAGTGCGCTCGTGAAGGAAGTTGATGCGGATGTATTTGTCATCGGGGCGGGTCCGGCCGGCCTCACCACCGCTTACTGCCTGACGAAAGAAAACCCGTCCGTCCTGATTATCGAAAAAGACGATGAATATGTCGGCGGTATTTCAAGAACTGTGCGCCATGGCGATTACATGTTCGATATCGGCGGGCATCGTTTCTTCTCCAAGTCGAAAGAAGTCGTCGATCTCTGGCAGGAAATTTTGCCGGACGATTTTATCGAACGACCGCGCCTGTCGCGCATTTTTTACGGTGGTAAATATTATTCCTACCCGTTGAAAGCTTTCGAGGCGCTGACAAATCTCGGTGTGTTCACCAGCGCGATGTGCGTGCTATCTTACATGAAAGCTCGCGCTTTCCCAATTCAAAATCCGAAAAGTTTTCACCAGTGGGTGCGCAACCAGTTCGGCGAAAAACTTTTTAATATTTTCTTCAAGACCTACACCGAAAAAGTGTGGGGAATGTCGTGTGACGATATTTCCGCGGACTGGGCGGCGCAACGCATCAAGGGCCTCGATCTTGCAACAGCAATCATCAACGCGCTGACGCGCTCGTTCAAGATGAAACCGAAAAGCAAGGACGGCAAGGTCGTCAAAACGCTGATCGAAAGTTTCCAGTATCCGCGCAAGGGTCCTGGCATGATGTGGGAAGAGGCCGCGCGCAAGATCAAGCGCGCCGGCGGCCGCATCCTGATGGGGCGCAACCTGCAACAGCTCCGCTATAATGCTGACGAAAAAATCTGGACGATCGACGTTGTGAAATCGGACGGTATGGCGGAGCAGTTCACCGCGCGCCATGTGGTTTCATCTGCGCCGATCACCGAGCTTGTCAATAAAATTTCACCGCGGCCGATTTCGACCTTGCATGCGCACCAGCTGCGCTATCGCGATTTCCTCACCGTCGCGCTGATGGTGAAGAAAGCGGACCTGTTTCCGGACAACTGGATTTATATTCATGATCCGTCGGTGAAAGTCGGGCGCGTGCAGAACTTCCGTTCCTGGTCGCCGGAAATGGTGCCGGAAGGATTCAGCTGCCTCGGTCTTGAATATTTCTGCTTCGAGGGCGACGGGTTGTGGAATGCCGTCGACAACGAACTTGTCACGCTGGCCATGAAAGAGGTCGCGAAAATCGGCCTCGTGCAGGAAAGCGATATCATCGATGCATGTGTCGTGCGCCAGCCGAAAGCCTATCCGGTCTATGACGACAGCTATAAAGACAATGTCGAAACCGTGCGTCAGGATCTCGAACTGTCCTATCCGACGCTCTACATGGTCGGCCGCAACGGCATGCACAAATACAATAACCAGGATCATGCCATGATGACCGGTATGCTGACGGCGAAAAATATTCTTGCCGGTCAGCGCATTCATGATGTGTGGAGCGTCAACGAAGACGCGGAATATCATGAAGCGGGCTCATCCGGTGTGCAGGAAGCGCTTCGCTCGGAGCGCATGGTGCCGGGTAAAATCGACGCGGCCTAAACGGGCGCATTCAGATTTTTACGCGCCTCAAGGCATTTGTAGGCACAGAAAACTGTCCAGAACAGAACGCCGGCAACGAAAAGATCGGCGACATAGTGCCCGCCCATCGGAATGGTGGCAATGATCGTGATGAGTCCGAGCATCAACATCGGCCAGCGTAGCCATTGAACATCGCGGAAAGCGAAAATAATCAGCAGCGCCATGCAGGTGTGGAAAGATGGAAAGGTGACGACACCTTTCAACGCTTCAATACTGATGCTTTCGAACGGGCCATTGCGCAGCATGGTGAATGCCTCGACGTGATAATTCCCGGCGCCGGGTGGGAGCCCCACGCTTGCGGGTGCAATCCGGAAAAATTCATAACTGCCCATGGCTGGAAAAATAAACGGTGTGAACACGCAGCAGGTAAAGGTCACGGAAAAGAGGAACAGGAATTCGCGCGATTTTTCCCAGCGCTTGAAAAGAACAAGAATGAGCGGCGTAAAAAACAGAAGGGCATTCGAGATACCGTAACAAATTGCCAATACCTGCAGCAGCAAAGGATTTGCAGTCAGCGGATAGAGAAGCGCTCTGTCGTCGAAGCCAAGTTTTTTTCCAAAGGTGACAAGGTCTGCATCAACCAGCGGGATTAAAGCGGCTGTTCCAAAATAGGAGATAATACCTCCAGCTATAATGCCGACGACGAGAAGGAATGTACCAAGCGACGCGCTGGCCAGATAACGGTCAGGACGCAGGAAGGTGTAGGTCAAAGCGGCCAAGCCGAGGCCGGCTAAAGCCAAAGCCAGGGCCAGACCAATAACGTCGAGATGGATAGACACACCTTGTGTGGCGCTGAACAAGGCAGAGGTAAGAATAAGGAACAGAACAAGGCTGCACGCCGTCAGCGAAATGCCGGAAGCCTGAAGATGCTGGATGGCCTGTCGTACGCGGAGCATGTCCGCGCCATCTTAAGAAGCGAGGGTTAAGTTTTAACTTAAGATTGCTTCGCCTTGGCAACACCGACAAGGGCAGGGCGCAGCATCCGGTCGCCGATCGTATAGCCGGTCTGGATTACGTGCATGATTGTACCCGGCGGCTCAGTCGGGTTCATCACCTCGAACATCGCCTGGTGGAAATTCGGGTCGAACTTGGCATCCAGCGCGGCGATCGGCTTGACATTATAGCGCTCGAGAGTTTGCAACAGGGTCCGCTCGGTAATTTCGACACCTTCCAGCAGGGAAGCTGCGACTTTGTCGGTACGGATTTCCGGCGGCGCGGAATCCAGCGCGCGGCGCAGGTTATCGCCGACACTCAGCATGTCGTTGGCAAATTTTGCGACAGCGTAGACGGAGGCATCCTTGACGTCCTTTTCCGTGCGGCGGCGCATGTTCTCGACATCGGCCAGCGCGCGCAACAGCTTGTCCTTCGTTTCGGCAAGTTCGGCTTGCAGCCTGTCGCTGTCTTCGCTGGCAGCATCGATATTTTCGAGGTTCGGATCGTCCGATGAGACTTTACGCAGGCTCGGCTGAACCTTGCGCAAGGAAGGCGAAACATTCAGCAAAGACGGGTCGATATAGGGTTTCACCTTTTCCGTACCTGCCGTGTCGTGATCGTGCTTTTTCGTATTGTCCTGTTCGCTCATTTTAAATCCATTCAAAACACCCGAATAAAGGATATCGCGATCTGCATTGATAAAATCAACCCTTAAGAAGGTGAAATCAGGCGACTCACCAGCCGCGCCGTATAATCAACCATCGGCACGATGCGCGCATAGTTGAGCCGCGTCGGGCCAATAATACCAAGAACACCAATAATTTTTTGCGCCTCGTCGCGGAACGGCGCGGCGATAATCGACGATCCCGACAGCGAAAACAGCTTATTTTCGGAACCGATGAAAATACGCACCCCGTCCGCGATGTCAGCCGCATCGAGCAGGCTGACAATATCTTTCTCGCGCTCGAGATCTTCGAACAGCAGGCGCACGCGCTCCAGGTCCTCCATCGCCGCGACATTCTGCAGAAGGTTGGCGCGGCCGTGAACGATCAGCACTTTCGACTGGCCGTCGGGCCCATCGGTGAGGGAGGCGAGGCCTTGAGTCACCAGCTTGGCCGTGAGGGCATCGAGTTCGCCGCGGTGCGCCTCGAGGTTCTTTTTGATGAGGTCGCTGGCCTCATGCAGCGTCTGGCCGCGCA
>JAZKID010000020.1:39618-41761 GCA_040385045.1 Pseudomonadota bacterium
TGCCGGCCTCGATCAGCGCGGAAGGCGGTAGTCCGGCAGGCAGCGCGATAATGCGGTTTTCGACCGCGCCGTCTTCCGTGACGAGAACAACCAGCGCGCGCGCGAACTCGATCGGCACAAATTCGATATGCTTGAGCTTTGAATTATTCTTGTTGCTCAGCACAATTCCCGCGCCGTGGCTGAGGCCGGACAGAAGTGCTGATGCATCGCTGAGAATAGTATCGAAAGATTTTCCGCTTTGCGCGGCCTTCAGCTGCGCATCGATGTGCTGACGTTCATCCGTCGTGACGTCGCCGATTTCGAGAATAGCGTCGACGAACAGACGCAGGCCCGCCTCCGTCGGCAATCGTCCGGCCGATGTGTGCGGCGAATAGATCAGCCCCGCCTGCTCAAGATCGGACATGACATTGCGGATCGATGCGGGCGATAAAGACAGGCCGCCCGTCAACGACAGGTTGCGCGAGCCGACCGGATCACCGTTGTCGAGATAGGTTTCAACCAGACGGCGAAAAATCTCGCGCGAGCGATCGTTCAGTTGTGACAGGCTGTCGGGCGTTGGTTGCATTAAAGCCGATATAGCCTTTATGCGCTGAAATTTAAACTGATGCTTTGACGCGCAGCAAAGGGCGCGTTACACGCGAGGCAACCGGAGACATTATAGATGCGCCCATCCAAACGCGCCGAAAACCAGCTGCGCGCCGTCAGCCTCACGCCGAACGTGGTGAAACATGCTGAGGGATCGTGCCTTGCCAAGTTCGGCGACACGCATGTGCTCGTCACGGCCTCTCTGGAAGAAAAAGTGCCACAATGGCTGAAAGGCAAGGGGCAGGGCTGGGTATCGGCCGAATACGGTATGCTGCCGCGTTCCACGCATGACCGCATGCGGCGCGAAGCGGCGCAGGGCAAACAGTCCGGCCGCACATTGGAAATCCAGCGCCTGATCGGCCGCGCCATGCGCACAGCGGTCAATTTACAAATTCTCGGCGAGAAACAGATCCTGATCGATTGCGATGTAATTCAGGCCGACGGTGGCACGCGCACGGCGTCGATCACTGGCGCATGGGTCGCGTTGCATCAATGCTGCAAATGGATGATGGACCGCAAAATGCTGGCAGCAATGCCGATCAAGGATCATGTCGCGGCGATTTCCTGCGGCATCTATAAAGGCAAGCCGGTGCTCGATCTCGATTATGATGAAGATAGCGCTGCCGAGACGGATGCGAATTTCGTGCTCACGGGTTCCGGCGGACTGATCGAGGTTCAGGCGACGGCCGAGAAAAATCCGTTTTCGGAAGACGAATTCGCCGTCATGCTGAAACTCGCGCGGGAAGGCTGCACACAGCTGATCGGGCAGCAGAAACAGGCTGTCGGAGCGTAAATGACGCAGCGTCTTAAGGAAGGCACGCAGCTTTTGCTTGCCACGCACAACAAGGGCAAGCTTGCGGAAGTGCAGGCGATGCTGGCGCCGTTCCATGTTTCCGTTATTTCAGCGGGCGATCTCAATCTCGATGAACCGGAAGAGACCGGCACGACATTTTCTGAAAACGCACTTTTAAAAGCACATGCGGCAGCGAAAGCCAGCGGGCTTGCCGCGCTGGCCGATGATTCCGGCCTGTGCGTCGAAGCCTTGAATGATGCGCCCGGCATTTATTCCGCGCGCTGGGCAGGCGAGCAAAAAGATTTCACGGCCGCCATGCAGCGGATCGAGAATGAGCTGAAAGAAAAATCGTTGAAGACCTCGCCTGCGCATTTCATGTGCGTGCTGGCTCTCGGTTTTCCCGACGGCACATCGCAAGTGTTCGAAGGCCGTGTCGACGGCGCCCTGACCTTTCCGCCGCGCGGGGAAAACGGTTTCGGCTATGATCCGATTTTTATTGCGACGGGCGCGACGCGCACCTTCGCTGAAATGGATATGGCCGAAAAGAAAAAGTTTTCGCACCGCGCACGCGCTTTCGCAGCGCTTGCAAAAAGTGTTTTGCCAGGCGAGGTTGCGGCATGAATCTCGTCGGCAATATCCTCGCCTCCAATTTGCAGCCGCAGGAAGCACCGGCCGACCCGGGTTTCGGCATTTATGTGCATTGGCCGTTCTGCATGGCGAAATGCCCGTATTGCGATTTTAACAGCCATGTCCGCCACCAGCCGG
>JAZKID010000021.1:0-6176 GCA_040385045.1 Pseudomonadota bacterium
AATGAATGAACCGGCGATACTCACCCGTGTTCGTCATCACGCCTTCGAACGCCATGCTGCTGCTTCTGGCATTTGGATGCGTGTTGCTGTTCACAAGCGGATGGCGGCTGGGGCGCAGGATTGTTCTGGTTTCTTTGGCCCTCATCTTCATCGCCGGTTTTTTACCGCTCGGGCATCTGCTGCTTTTGCCGCTGGAAGAACGTTTTGCGCCATGGCAGCCGACGAACCGTTCGCCCGCCGGAATTATCGTACTGGGCGGCGCATCGGAAACGCCCGTCACGCTGGCGCGCGGGCAGCTGTCTTTAAATGAATCGGCCGAACGCATGTCGGAAGGTGTCATGCTGGCACGGCGCTACCCGTCGGCGAAACTTGTATTCACCGGCGGTGACGGCGGCCTGCTTGGCGGGCATGGCAACGAATCCGATGATGCGGAAAATTTATTCGTGCGGCTCGGCGTGCCGCGCTCGCAGCTCGTGCTGGAGCGGAACAGCCGCAACACTTATGAAAATGCCGGGCTTGTCGCCAAGGCGGTCCAACCGAAAGCGGGCGAGGTCTGGCTGCTTGTCACATCCGCGTGGCACATGCCGCGCGCTGTCGGCTGCTTCCGGCGTGCGGGTTTCAATGTCACGCCGTACCCCGTCGATTACCGCACGCGTGGCTGGAGCGATATTTACCGCCCGTTCGGCGCGGTTTCGGAAGGTCTGCGCCGTACCGATATCGCCGTAAAAGAATGGACGGGGCTTCTGGTTTACCGCTGGCTGGGCTATACGGGCGATATCTTCCCGGGAGTGTGAATGCCCTATCAGCTCGTCATTGCCAGCAAAGCCTATTCGTCATGGTCGCAGCGCGTGTGGCTGGCGATGCGGCACTTTCAAATTCCGTTTGAAGAAATCATGCTCTCTTATGCGCTGGATGACTGGAAAGCGCAGGCGAAACGCTACGCGCCGACAGGGCAGGTGCCTATTCTCATCGATAGCGATCTGACCATCTGGGACAGCATGGCGATTTTCGAATATCTCAACGAAAAGCATCCCGATAAAAAAATGTGGCCTGCGGATGTGAAACAACGCGCGCGCGCGCGCTCCGTCAGTGCTGAAATGCATTCCGGTTTTGTCGACCTGCGCAAGGCGTGCCCGACAAATTATCGCCGCGCCAACCAGCCGTTGCAGACAATTCCGGAAGCTGCTCAGAATAATATCGACCGCATTGTCGCCATCTGGACTGACGCTATCGTTGCATCTGGCGGGCCGTTCCTGTTTGGAAAAGATTTCACGATTGCCGATGCGATGTATGCCCCCGTTGTTAATCGTTTTTATGCTTACGCGTTGACGCGCGATCAAATCGCAACGACATATATCACTACGCTGCGCGGCCTTGCTGCATGGAAAACATGGGAAAGCGAAGCCGCGGAAGAGTCATGGCATGAAGCGGACACGGATAAACTTTAAATTTCAAATTTTATGTTTTTAATTTAACAGTCTTTCACAGTTAACTCCGGAATAAATTGTAATTAACATTTCTTTCAAGCACTCTTTCACCCAAAGAGGATTGAAGAGGATATTACCATGGGTGAAGTCAGCGGAATTCAACAGTCAACGAAATCGAATACGATTCCGACAGCGGACGCTACACCGCGTTTCGATGTCGAAAATTATGCGAAAGAAGCGCGCGACAAAAAAGAAAAACAGAAGGCCGAGGCAGAGCAAAAGCGTGATGCCGCGCAAAAGAAATTCGATCAAGCAAAGAAAAATGTAACGCCGATTAAACCAACTTTCATGAATGGCGCCAGTAGGGCGGATATCAGCAGGGAAATTGAAAAGAACTTCGATACAAAAACAATCGATACAGATGGAGACGGCATTGCTGATAAAGGCGACGGCCTTCTCGATAATGGCGAAAAGGCACGTCTTGCCAAATGGGGCTATGCCTGGACACCAGAAGGCGCGGGTCTGAATAATACAGGACCTGTCGATATTGGCGTCCTTTCCGATGCGATTGTTAAAAATAACACCACTAGAGAAACGATAAGACTTCCAACGACAATACCTATTGAAATTGATGTCACTTCAAAAGAGTCAGAAGAAAAACTTGAAGGGGACGAATTAAACGGTTTGTACCCGCAAGGTGATGAAGCCGTAATGGAAACGCAACGCAGGCTGAAATTGACTTAGCTCAAAAAAATCTGCGCGATTCAAACAGAGAATTGAGTGAAATTGACCGCCCAACAGTTTTTGATATGAGCGAAGAACAGCTTATGCAAAATTACGGTGATCTTAACAGCGATGGCGGTGGAACTGGAAACATTGACTATAATAATCTGATCAGACTGTTGACCGATGCGCAGGGTGACAGCGTAATTACACCTACAGAAAGCGATGCCATTTTTGGTAAAGACGCTTTCGTTTATCCCGCCGATACAACAGAGAAAGATGAAAAAGGCGTTTCCAAGGCTGGCAAACCTTGGGACAAGGACCTTCCTGTCGATATGGCCGCACGTATTATCATGAAGAAATACGGGACTGGTGCAGAAGATTCGATGCCTGCGCAGCGCTACCTTACGCCTGCCGCCGCACGAGCGCTTATAAAGCGCTACCCTTCTGAAAAGTTTTCGACTGAAAATGGAACGGTAAAAAAAGCGCCAGTTGAAAACGTCCGCACTTTTTAATTGATTTAGCTCTTGCCAATTCTGCAATAATTCCGCATTCCTCTTTAAAATAAGAGGAATGCGTGACCGCTCAATCTCTAAAATCACAAACCAGCCCTGAAGTCTCCGAAGCCGCGACCAATCGGGCGGCGATGGCGAAGCTTGTTGCCGAATTACAGGAGCGGCGCGATGTGGCAGCAATGGGCGGACCGGAAGAATCTCGCGCACGCCATGTGAAGCGCGGCAAGCTGCTCCCGCGCGAACGTGTGATGAAATTGCTCGATGCAGGCAGCCCGTTTCTCGAACTGTCATCTCTGGCCGCTTACGGCATGTATGATGGCGATATTCATGGCGCCGCGCTGATCACCGGCGTTGGCCGCGTGATGGGACGCGAATGCGTCATTGTCGCCAACGATGCGACGATCAAGGGCGGCACCTATTTCCCGATGACGGTGAAGAAACATTTGCGTGCGCAGGAAATCGCACAGCAGAACAACTTGCCATGCATTTATCTTGTCGACAGTGGTGGCGCGAACCTGCCTAATCAGGCGGAAGTGTTTCCGGACCGCGACCATTTCGGCCGCATCTTTTTCAATCAGGCGCAGATGTCGGCCGCCAATATTCCGCAGATCGCGGTTGTGATGGGCTCATGCACGGCGGGCGGCGCTTATGTTCCGGCGATGTCGGACGAAACGATTATTGTGCGCAAGCAGGGCACGATTTTCCTCGGTGGTCCGCCGCTTGTCAAAGCGGCGACGGGTGAAATCGTTTCGGCGGAAGATCTTGGCGGTGCAGAAGTGCATACGCGCCAGAGCGGTGTGGCCGATTATTACGCGGTGGACGACAGCCACGCGCTGCAAATGGCGCGGCGGTGTGTCGCTAACCTGAATCGAACGGAGCAGGCGGATCTCGATTTCCGCGAGCCGCAGGAACCACTGCATGATATCAGCGAGCTTGAGGGCATTATTCCGGCAGCACTGAACCAGCAATATGATGTGCGCGAGGTGATTGCGCGGCTGGTCGATGCTTCGGCTTTCGACGAGTTCAAGGCGAATTACGGTACGACGCTGGTGACAGGGTTCGCGCATCTGCATGGCATGCCGATCGGCATCATCGCCAACAATGGTATTTTGTTCTCGGAAAGTGCGCAGAAGGGCGCGCATTTTATCGAGCTGTGCTGCAAGCGGAAAATTCCGCTGCTGTTTTTGCAGAATATCGTCGGCTTCATGGTCGGCAAACAATATGAAGCGGGCGGTATCGCGAAAGACGGCGCAAAGCTTGTCACGGCCGTGGCCTGCGCCAATGTCCCGAAAATCACGCTGATCATCGGCGGCTCGTTCGGTGCAGGAAATTACGGCATGTGCGGGCGCGCTTATTCTCCGCGCTTCCTGTTTGCATGGCCGAACGCACGCATTTCCGTGATGGGCGGTGAGCAGGCGGCGAGCGTTCTCGCGACAATTCGTCGTGACAATATCGAGGAAAAAGGCGGCAGCTGGAGCGAGAAGGAAGAAGAAGCCTTCAAGGCACCGGTGCGTACGAAATATGAAAAAGAAGGCAACCCGTATTTCGCGACGGCGCGGCTGTGGGACGACGGCATTATCACGCTGGCCGAAACGCGCCGCGTTCTGTCGCTCGCTTTTGCGGCAACATTGAACGCGCCGATCGCAGATACGAATTTTGGTATTTTCCGGATGTAGTTCAGGCGAATTTCTCCGCCTGAACTGTTTTTGCTATTTTATTAAACGCAGCAAGGCGTGCCGGAATTTCCCTGCGGCGTATCGTCGTCCCGAGGGTCGTAGCCTGGCATCGGCATCGCGCGCGTCAGCTTCCGAAATGCATAATTAGAAAGCCCGACCGGCTGCCCGGTTTTTTGGTCAAACACATTGGTCGTCGATGAAACAATCGCTTTCGCAAATTCATCTGCTTCAAGATACAATTTCGTCTCGTCCATCATGTTAGGGTCCGAGCTTCCGCCACGCAGCGGCGATGCGATGTAATGACCGAAAAATTCCAGCTCATCCAGTATGGATTTAATTGTGCTCTTCAACACATGAGCTTCTGAATCATGCGGAAGTCCCCATTTAGGAAAAACCTTCGCCAGCATGTCGTTCTCTGTCATAACATTCATTGGTTCTTCGACCAGCGTGTCATGTTTGTTTTTTGTATTATGCGGGAACCTTATAATCATCGGACTATTGTAAGCCGTCGACACTTTATCGAAATCGACAGTCGGTAAATCTAGCGATTTCAGCGCCGCGCCGAAGAGCGTGCCATAATCCGGCTCCATTTTTAATGACGATTGCGATGCAGGATATTTATTTTCGATGCTACTAAGCATTTGTTGCTTCCTTGTTAGCTTGTGGATTTTTGAGAATAGAAATTGCAGCCGCGAGCGCTGAGGCGTTCGCAGGTATTTTTTGTGAACATGAGTGATCGAGCGCACTGGCAGGCCAGTCGCTTTTTCATCTCTTCGCTATTATTTTCAGGATAGGTTCGCGCCAGGCTTTGCCGGTGGAGCGGGGTCGTTCAGGTCTGCTTCGATGCTACTAGGCATTTGGTGCCTCCTTGTTAGCGATCAATAACCGCGGTTCGCGGTGCGGGGGAACTATGATCCTGTTAAGCTACATGTCAAACATGACTATGGAAAATCGAGCCGATTTCAATAAATAATCCAATATAATCAAATACTTATTATCATACTTTGTTTTTCACATGATATTACGTCCGGTTGCTTGACTTCATTGTGGCGTTAACCTATTAGATTTCGTCATAACAAGCATAAGCATATGTTTTGAATAATTCTAAGCTCTACTGACGGCTCATAAATTATGTCGCGTCAAAAAATGCAAAAGGAAGGTGCAGGTGCAGCACCTTCCTTTTTTATTTGTCTTCCGGCTACATTTTACGATCTTGCTAATCATGCCGCACAGGCTTAAACATGTGATTATATTTAAGTTATTTAAGAGGCTCATATGATTGAAAAAGTCGGCAATAATAATTTTCCATCCCGCATTGTAAGCGCGCAAAACTTCAATGATCTCATCAAATTACCGATAATCTCAAACGGCCTTAACATTTTTGAAGAGGTAAAAAAATTCCTCGCAAAATTTTCTAAAGACGGTTTTATTGATGGTGAAAACGCCGCAAAACTCACAAAAATTCAAACCGGTGAAAATGCCGGCGGCTGGAATCCTGCGCTTTATGCTGCAAAGAACGACCAAGGATATGAGACAGAAAAAGTTGCCAAAGTTGTGGCAGATCTTCTTGATAAAGCAAAAAAGAAATGGGATTGTACTCGTTATTCATGCGGCGTCTCTAATGTAAAAGACGGTGTGTTCTATGTCTACGAAGCGGTAGATTATGACGAAAAGATCGAGCAAAAAGAGTGCTTTGTAGATGTGGATGGAAAATCCTATCGTCTGTTTACACTGCCACCGAGCACAGTTACAACGCCACCAAGTTATTCTGACCGTTACTAATCAGGAGTTTTACAATGATTGAAAGAATTGGTACTCAATTTAATTCTCTGCGC
>JAZKID010000022.1:0-8645 GCA_040385045.1 Pseudomonadota bacterium
TATAGTGTCCTGCTTCTCGACGAGATTGAGAAGGCGCATCAGGATCTCTACAACATTCTGCTGCAGGTGATGGACCACGGCAAACTCACCGATCATAATGGCAAGCAGGTCGATTTCCGCAACACGATCCTGATCATGACGACGAACGCGGGTGCGTCGGATCTCGCGCGTGCGCCGCTCGGCTTCGGCCGGGAGCGCCGTACCGGTGATGACGAAGATGCCATCAACCGCATGTTCACGCCGGAATTCCGCAACCGGCTCGATGCCATCATTCCATTTAGCCAGCTTCCGCGTGAGGTTGTGCGGCAGGTTGTGCAGAAATTCATCTTCCAGCTTGAAGCGCAACTGTCGGAGCGCAACGTCATTATTGAGCTCAGCGACGAAGCCTATGATTACGTCGCGGAAAAAGGCTATGACGATAAGATGGGTGCGCGGCCGCTTAGCCGGCTTATCCAGGAAGAAATCAAGAAGCCGATGGCGGAAGAAGTGCTGTTTGGCCGCCTGAAAGACGGCGGGACCGTGCGTATCGCGGTTGAGAAAGAGGCCGACGGTAAAAGGAAACTTGTGTTTGATTACCCGGCTGTTCTTCTGCCGAAACCTGATGAAGCAGTGGCGCGCAAGCCGCGCCGCAAGCGCGAGAAAAAAGACAAGGCCAAAGTCTAGTCTCCCCCAACAAAAAACGCGGGCCTTGAAGCCCGCGCTTTGTTAAAATATTGGTACTACGCGCGCAGTCTTGTTGGCGAAACCCAGTTGCCGGTACCTTTGATCGTATTGAAACCGACGACACCTTGCGGTGTCGAATATTGATCCATGCCATATTGATTACTACCGGCAACACGCGTGACGGCTGTTCCAAGATAATTCTGCGGGCCGAGCTCGCCGAACTGCGCGCTTGAGGTCGGCACAACTACTTTCCGTGCGAGCTGGCCTTGTGTGTAGCCATTATTTCCTTGGAAATTGAAGGCTGTATTTCCCTGACCGAAATAACCTGCACCTGCGAAATTCAAACCATTAAACGGAACGCATAAGCCACTGTAGGGAACGAATGGCTGCGGTGTCGGCGCGCAAGCAACAGGTGGCGGGGGCGGGGGCGGTGTCGGCGCGCATACAACAGGCGGCGGTGTGGGGATGCATGCCGGCGGCGGCGTACACACTACCTCGGGCTGTACGGTTTCATAAGTCGTCGTTGTCGTTTGCATCGCGAAAAAAAACGACGACATCCCTGCGTAACCGAGCGAAAAATTTTGGCCGTATGGAATAGAATTAATAAACATCTTTACACCTCAGCCTTAAGGTTAGCACTTAATCTGAGTGAATGAAGTCTTAAGCGGGAGTAATCTTAATGTGTAAAATGCAAGCGAACGCGGGCCTTTAAAGCCCGCGCTGCTTTTTTGTTTTGCCCTTCGTTTAAGCGCGCAGTGTATATGGCGATGTCATATAGCCGACACCGCGGATGCTGTTGAAGCCAACCTGGCCGACAGCCGTATTGTACACGTCCTTCATGTACGTGTTGCCCGTACTTGTCGTGCGTGTCGGAATTGTTCCGAGATAATTCTGCGGACCAATATAACCGTATGTCGGGCTGTAGCTCGACGCGACCTTGCGGCCGTTATAGGCGTAGGACCAGTTGTTGCCGCCACCTAGGCTGCTGCCGTCATACGGAAGGCACAGGCCGCTGGTGTTGTAGCCACCGCCATTGTAGTAGCCGCCGCCACTCGGCGGGCAGTAACCGCCGCCGCCGCCGCCACCCCAGCTCGGGGTATAGCTGTAGCTCGGTGTGTAGCAGTTCTTGTTACTTTTCTTGCCAAGAAGACCGACAAGAAGACCCGTGCCAACACCAGCTGCGATACCTGCCAGGATACCCGGCCAGATGCTGGCTTTTTTGCCATCCTTGCCTGGAGGGCCTTGCTTGCCGTCCTTACCCGGTTCGCAAACAACAGGCTCTGGTTCAGGCTCCGGTTTCGGTTCAGGCTCCGGTTTTGGTTCAGGCTTGCAATCTTTTGCAACCGGCTCAGGCGGGCAATCTTTTGCGACCGGTTTCTTGGCCGGAGGCGGGCACTTCGGTTCTTCACCTTCATCCACGGTGATTTTGTCGTCTTTCTTTTCTTCTTCTTCAACAACAATCTTGTCGTCTTTTTCTTCTTCAACGACGATTTTATCATCGACAACTTTGCAAGGCAGGCAATTGAAGTAATCTTCAAACTTGTCTTTCGGCATGTCGTTGAACGTATAATAAACGCCAGTTTTTCCCTTGCTGTTCTTGACCGCAGAATAACTTGCACCTGTGACATCGCAGTAAGATTTGATTTCGCTTTCGCTCATCTGTCCAGCAAGTTTTCCGCCATGGCGCACGCCATAACCGAGGCCAACGAGCACGTTCTGAATATAATGCTCGGCGCCCATACCGGCTTTCACTTTGCCGCTTTCAAGAATGTAAGTTCTCTGCTTGTCGTTCAAAGCAGAGGTTTTCAAAATGGTGTCTTTGAATGCCTTGTCTTCATCGGCATCGATGTCTTTTCCATACATGGAAATGAACCGTGTGAATTCCAGCTCTTTCGTGCTGTGGTTCTGGCGCGCAACATTGTCATTTTTAAAAATATCGCCGCAAATCGTGGCTAGATTGACCTCATCACCCATAACTATACTCCTACTCTCCTGTAAAATTTTAATAAGTATTTAATTGTCATTGAGCAGCAGATTTACTGACCAATGCGAATAAATTAACCTTACTATATTTGGTTAACGCCCGCCAATACAAAGATGGTTAACAATAAAATTTGAAGATAATTTTAGATGACGAATAATATGCTGGGCGTAAAATGGTTTGGCTTGCAGTGCGCAGGATTTGAAACAAACGTCAGGTAATAAACTTAACGTGATTGGTTAATTTGAGCCGCATTTTTTGTCTGATGAGAAAAAATATGACTTGAGTAAACTGATGACCGCGGTGCAGCTATTTTTTTGAGACTGGAGATACGGCAGGACGTTATCGCCATTGAGCGCGTTTTCGCGCAAGCTGTTGGCTTAAACTGCTTCCGGCGGTTTGAACATCTTGCGAAACGTTTTTTCTTTCATCGGTTTGTAAAAAAAAGCCTCGCCCTTGCGTTTGAGCAAGCCAAGTTCCCACCAGACATTGAAGCCGATAGTTCCAGCACGCATTTCCTTGTTCGCGTCAATCAGCCACTTTTTATCCGCATCGGGCTGCCATTCCTCTATGGGATAAAAAATACGATCAATCTTCAGCTTGTCCGGCTGTTTAAGGTAATCATCGAAAAAAGAGGAAAGCTGATCAATCTTTAAAGATGTGCCGTCAGGGGAGGCCAGTGCAAGCAGGGACGTGAACTCGTCAAGATCCACTCTTTTATCCTTGAGTATTTTATCGTAAACAGCGCGGTAACGCGCTTCTGAAACCCGGCTATTCAAAATGTCATCCATAAAATGATTATTTAGAAAACTATAGAGGAGCGGCCACGGTTTGAAAAGTCCCGCAGCCGTTCAATATCAAGCCGCTTTCGCTTCTTTCTTGCCGCAATTGACCATCCATGGCGTGCCGAATTTGTCGATACACATGCCGAAGCCGTTGGCCCAGAATGTTTCCTGAAACGGCATGCGCACATTGCCGGTTTCGGAAAGTGCCGTGAAAATCTGCTTTGCTTTACTCATATCGTCGACATTCAGCGTCAGCGAAAATCCCCGCATGGGCTGGAAGTGGTTTGGCGGCGGGTCGCCAGCCATCACCTTGCAGCCGTCGATATCGATGATGCCGTGCATCACCTTGTCTTTCCAGTCAGCGGAGACATCCGTTGCTTCCGGGCTTTCGGCCCATGTCATGATGGCGACAATCTTCGCGCCCAGCGTTTTTTCATAAAACTGAAACGCCTCGCGGCAATTTCCCTTGAAGGAAAGATAGGGTTCGATATTCATGTCGGTCTCCTTTAGTCAGTGGTTGAAAAGTGCAGTCAGGCGGTCGAAAGATTGCGACCAACCTTCCATCATGCCAGCTATCATTTTTTCGCCATGTGGCGTTAGTGCAAGCGCGGAATCTTCGAGTGCTATTTTCGTTTTGCCGTTTTCCTCGATGAAGGTAACAGTTGTGAAAGCCTCAAGGTGAGGAACATTTTTTTCATCCTCGCCGATACTGCTAAAAGTAAGAAGGCGAGGCGCGTCGACAGTCTTGAACATGCCGATCATGGGGTAATCGAGACCTTCAGGTGAACGCATGATGATGTCGATCTTCCCGCCGGGCTTTGGGTCAATATGGATCTGCGGCGCGCTGTAGCCTTTCGGCCCCCACCATTTCGAAAGCAGTTTCGGCTCCGTCCACGCCTTGAAAACAACTTCAGGCGTTTCATTGATGGTAACGCTGAGGACAATTTCTTTTGTCGCGGGTTTTTCAGTAGGGGCGGGTGAAGGCATAGGCGGCTCCTTTGGTTCTCTTTAAAAGAACGCGCGGGGAGGGGATTTGTTCTCAAAAAACAATGTGGATCCCGGCTGCTAAGTGGAAGGTTTTTAAATGCCCCCGGAACTATGAGGTGCAGTCAATTCGAACATGCTATGGCGGAGAAAGAGTGGCATCAAATAAGTTCGCCATCATTTTACAAATTTGTCTTTAACCGCAAATAGCAGATCTGCAGCAGATGGAGGACTTACGTCGTCTGAACCTTGACCCGGCAAAGGTCTGAAAAGAGCAGCCAATGCTAATATTCTTTCTCTTTCACTTATGGGTTGGTTCGGATCACCGAGCAGGCGTAAATAGGTTTCAGTTTGGACATGCCTTTGTTTAGCATCCTCTGCAAGATTAAAATTATGGATAGAAAACTTTGCGAGATAGCGGAGTAGCCAACCAATACCAATTGTCGGAATTAGAATAAACGCTAGGGGTAAATATGTCTGCCCAACGGGTAAATTTTTGAAATGAGATAAAAATCTGCTGGCATCAACACTTAGAAAATATGTAATTGTAGCTATCAGGATAAGTAAAAAACAATAACCTAATAACTGATATGCAGTTGTATGGGCTGCTGCTTTATCTTCCCACAAATTGAGGGCATCTTTAATTTTTGCATATGTTTTGATTTCGGTTTTAAAAGCTAGCAATTCTTTTTCATATTTTGCTTCAAGATCATATGTAATTTTGTCAATTTGTGATTGATACGTAGAAATATTGTTTTCTTGCTGTTCGTACAAAATGCTAAATGCATCTTCGTAAGAATTTAGTTTTTCAACGGCAGAGTTATGAATTTGAGTGTATTCACTCTCAAGCTTTTCTATATCTTTTTGATTTTCTGCCAGCTCACTCTGAACATAACCTTTTGCAAGTAAGCTGCTTATTTCGAAGGCTGATGAACTAAAAATAGCAGGAATTATTTTAGCATCTGCCGGCGCGCTGCGTTGTACTTTTATTTTAGTTAGCAGAAATAGCATGCCGATTATAGAAAATCTGCTTAATTGCTCTTCATGGACTTGATCCAAGTCATCAAAAAGAAGAGGAAGATTAGATCGGACAATAAACGACTTGCTGCTTTTGATGATTGACGCATCTATTTTTGAAATTAAATTATTAAAGGCTTGAAAAACGTAACCTATATCTTGAATGCGCGGCTGATTACTGTTCAGAATTTGAAGCAGACGCTGCCACCTCAAAGTTTGTTTATTAGCTAGATAATCAGCATCTCTTTCGTTTTCAAATTCTTGCTGTTCAGAGCCTATGTACTCTTGAAGCCAAGATAAAAATTTTATTTTTTCTTGCTCTGGCGTAAGTGCCTTTATTTGCGATATATCCATCGATCACTCTGCCGCTGCGAGTTTGTTGTCGCCGCGCTTTTGTGATGCCTTGCGCCGCACCAGCAGGTCTTTCAGGTAAGAGCCGGTGTAAGAGCGTTTTTCTTTCACGATCTCTTCCGGCGTGCCTTGGGCAATGACTTCACCGCCCTTGTTACCACCTTCGGGGCCGATGTCGATGATGTGGTCGGCGGTCTTGATAACTTCGAGATTATGCTCGATTACCGCGACAGTGTTACCGGCATCGACCAGCTCGTGCAGCACTTCGAGAAGTTTGGCGACATCGTGGAAGTGCAGGCCGGTGGTCGGCTCGTCGAGAATATATAATGTGCGGCCGGTCGCGCGTTTGGAGAGTTCCTTCGCGAGCTTGACGCGTTGTGCTTCACCGCCCGACAGCGTGGTCGCCTGCTGGCCGATATGGATATAGCCGAGGCCGACGCGTTGCAGCGTTTCCAGAATTTTACGGATCGAGGGTACCGCCTTAAAGAACTCCGTGCCTTCATCGACAGTCATGTCCAGCACGTCGGCGATCGACTTGCTCTTGAATTCTACCTGCAGCGTTTCGCGGTTGTAACGCTTGCCGTCGCAGACATCGCAGGTGACATACACATCCGGCAGGAAGTGCATTTCGATTTTAATGACGCCGTCGCCCTGGCATGCTTCGCAGCGGCCGCCCTTCACATTGAAAGAAAAACGCCCCGGCTCGTAGCCGCGCGCTTTCGCTTCCGGCAAGCCCGCGAACCATTCGCGAATGGGCGTGAACGCGCCGGTATAGGTAGCGGGGTTCGAGCGCGGGGTGCGGCCGATCGGCGATTGGTCGATATCGATGACTTTATCGAGATGCTCAAGGCCGTAGATATTCTTGTAATCTTCTGGCTGCGTGCTGGCGTCGTTCAGTTCGCGCGCGGTGGCGTTATATAATGTGTCGATCAGGAAAGTGGATTTGCCTGAGCCGGACACGCCGGTGACGGCGGTAAAGCAACCGAGCGGCACTTCCGCCGAAATATTTTTCAGATTGTTGCCGCTGGCGCCGACAACCTTGATGGCGCGGCCGTTCTTTGCCGTACGGCGTTTGGAGGGAATATCGATGCCAAGTTCCCCGGTAAGATATTTACCCGTGAGCGACGCACTGGAATCCATGATGTCCTGCGGCGTGCCTTCGGCGATAATTTTTCCGCCATGCGCGCCCGCATGCGGGCCGATATCAACCACGTAATCGGCGGCCATGATCGCGTCTTCGTCGTGTTCGACGACGATGACAGTATTGCCAAGATCGCGCAGACGCCGGAGCGTATCGAGCAGTCGCGCATTGTCGCGCTGATGCAGGCCGATGCTGGGCTCATCCAGAACATAAAGTACGCCGGTGAGGCCGGAGCCGATTTGCGACGCGAGACGAATGCGCTGGCTTTCGCCGCCCGACAGTGTGCCCGATGCGCGCGACAGGTTAAGATAATCAAGCCCAACATCGACAAGAAAACGCAGGCGCTCGCGGATTTCTTTCAGAATGCGCACAGCGATTTCGTTCTGTTTTTTGTTGAGATGTTTGGGCAGTTCTTCGAACCATTCATGCGCCGCGCGCACGCTCAATTCGGAAATTTCGCCGACGTGTTTCGCGTCGATCTTCACAGCCAGCGCTTCCGGCTTCAGGCGATAACCCTTGCAGGTGGAGCAGGGTGTTTCCGACATGAAACGCTCGATCTCCTCGCGCATCCAGTCGCTGTCGGTTTCGCTATGGCGGCGTTCAAGATTCGGCAGCAAGCCTTCGAAAGTTTTCTTCGTTTCGTATTTGCGCAAGCCGTCGTCAAAGTTGAACGCGATTTTCGTCTCTTCCGAGCCGTTCAGGATCACGTCCTGCACTTTATCGGATAATTCATGCCATGGTGTCGTAAGTTTGAATTTGTAATGTTTGGAAAGCGCTTCGAGCGTTTGCTTGATATAAGGCGAGGGCGTTTTTGCCCATGGCGCAATCGCGCCTTTCGCGAGCGACAAATCCTGATCGGGGATCACGAGATCAGGGTCGACGCTCATCTCCACGCCGAGGCCGGAACATTTCGGGCAGGCGCCATGCGGGTTGTTGAACGAGAACAGGCGCGGTTCGATTTCCGGAATCGTAAAGCCGGAAACGGGGCAGGCAAATTTTTCCGAAAACAGAACGCGGCGCGGTTTCTTAGCCTCGCTCTCGTCGGCGAACTCGGCAATGGCGAGACCGTCGGCAAGCTTCAGCGACGTTTCGATGGAGTCGGCGAGGCGCGTCTTGATATCGTCGCGCACGACAATGCGGTCGACCACGACCTCGAGATCGTGCTTGAACTTTTTATCCAGAACGGGTGCTTCGGAAATTTCATAAAATTCGCCGTCGATCTTGACGCGCTGAAAGCCCTTTTTCTGGAATTCCAGAAGTTCCTTGCGATATTCGCCTTTACGGCCGCGCACGACGGGTGCCAGAATGAACAGGCGCGTGCCTTCCGGCAGCTCCATCACGCGGTCGACCATTTGCGACACGGTCTGGCTCTCGATCGGCAGGCCGGTAGCGGGCGAATAGGGAACGCCCGCGCGCGCCCACAGCAGGCGCATGTAATCGTAGATTTCCGTCACGGTGCCGACGGTGGAACGCGGATTGCGCGAGGTGGTTTTCTGCTCAATTGAAATAGCTGGCGAAAGACCGTCGATCTGATCGACATCCGGCTTCTGCATCATCTCAAGAAACTGTCGCGCGTAAGCGGACAAACTCTCGACATAACGGCGCTGGCCTTCAGCATAGATCGTATCGAAAGCGAGCGAGGATTTGCCCGAGCCGGATACACCCGTCATGACGATCAACTGGTCGCGCGGCAGGTCGATATCGACATTTTTCAGGTTGTGCT
>JAZKID010000023.1:0-10779 GCA_040385045.1 Pseudomonadota bacterium
TCCACCTTGTACGAAACTTTGCGCACCGGCGAGTAAAGAGCATCTACCGGAATGAAACCGATCGGCGCGTCGTCCGGCCGATTACGCTCCGAAGGAACATAACCCTTACCCGTGTTGACGGTGAATTCCATGCGGATATTCGCGCCTTCATCGAGCGTGCAGATGATGTGGTCTGGATTCAAAATCGTGATGCCGGCAATCGGGTTGATGTCGCCAGCTTTAATGACGCCCGAACCTGTTTTCTGCAGCACCATGCGTTTCGGGCCTTCGCCGTCCATCTGCAAGGCAATTTCCTTGATGTTCAAGATGATGTCGGTGACATCTTCGCGCACACCTGGAATGGATGAAAACTCATGCAGCACGCCGTCGATCTGAACCGATGTGACGGCAGCACCCTGCAATGACGACAGGAGCACGCGGCGCAGCGCGTTACCTAGCGTCAAACCAAAGCCGCGCTCCAGCGGTTCGGCAATCGCTGTTGCGATGCGCTTCGGATCAGAACCCGGAGTCACTTTCAGTTTCTCCGGCTTAATCAATTCCTGCCAGTTCTTTTGGATCGTTGCGGTCATTTGCGGACTTTCTTCAAAAAACAAAAATACTTTATAATTAAACGCGGCGGCGTTTGCGCGGGCGGCAGCCATTGTGCGGAATGGGTGTCACGTCGCGAATGGTTGTGACGGTGAATCCTGCAGCCTGCAAAGCGCGCAGTGCTGATTCACGACCCGAACCCGGGCCTGATACTTCGACTTCGACCATGCGCATGCCGTGCTCGGCGGCTTTGCGCGATGCGTCTTCGGCTGCAACCTGCGCTGCGTAAGGTGTCGATTTGCGCGAACCTTTGAAGCCCATCACACCGGCTGACGACCAGGCAATTGTGTTGCCCTGCGCATCGGTAATCGTGATCGTCGTGTTGTTGAACGACGCATTCACGTGCGCGATGCCGGAGGCGATGTTCTTGCGTTCCTTGCGGCGGACGCGAGCCGTTGCTTCTTTTGCCATTAAGCTGTCTTCTTCTTGCCGGCGATTGCTTTAGCCGGACCTTTGCGTGTGCGGGCGTTCGTATGTGTGCGCTGGCCGCGAACGGGAAGACCTTTGCGATGGCGCAGGCCGCGATAGCAGCCGAGATCCATCAAGCGCTTGATGTTCATTGAAACTTCGCGGCGCAGATCGCCTTCAACGAGGTAATCGCCGTCGATGATTTCGCGAATTTTCAAAACCTGTGCGTCGGAAAGCTGGTTGATGCGGACCGTCATTTCAAGACCCGCTTTTTCAACGATTTCACGCGCCTTCTTCTGGCCGATGCCATGAATATATTGCAGCGCGATCAGAACGCGCTTTGCGGTGGGAAGGTTTACACCTGCGATACGGGCCAAAGTTCAGTCTCCTCAACGCCTTGCTGGCGATTTTTGTTGAATGTTCGAAACACGACAAAAAATGGTAGCCCGGCGCCCCGGACGACCATTCATATGTCGTTGAATTGTATAGCTTGTCGATAGCGGTAAAAAAGCCCCGCCGTCAAGGGTGAAAGCACGCTTTTTCATGAGGCTTTGCGGTGTTCGAGGGCTTTTGTGAGGGCCGCCGCTACGGCCTCGACCGGCTGCATGCCGTCGATGCGCGAAAGCAGGCCCTTTTTCTGGTAATAATCGACCAGCGGCTTGGTCTGGCCATGAAAGGCCTCAAGACGGGTTTTGAGCTTTTCAGGGGTATCGTCGGCGCGAACGGGCTTCCCAGCGGCCTTGTCCTGCACCACGCGGCGCTCGATCCGCTCCACAAGGGCCTGATCGTCGACATCAAGGATGAAAACCCCGTCAAGGCCGAGGCCTTTTTCGGCCAGCATGGTCGCCAAAGCATCGGCCTGCGCGACCGTGCGCGGGAAGCCGTCGAGCAGGAAACCGTTACGGCAATCGTCTTTCGAAATACGTCTAGCAATCATATCGACAAGAATATCGTCAGGAACGAGATTGCCAGCATCCATCAATGCTTTTGCTTTTTTGCCGATATCGCTGCTTGCAGAAACTTCCGCGCGGAGCATGTCGCCGGTCGAAAGATGCGGAATAGTATAACGCTCGACAAGCTTCAAAGCCTGCGTGCCCTTCCCCGCGCCGGGCGGGCCCATGAGAACCAGTCTCATCTGCCTAAACCTTTGCGACCGCCTTTGAGCCGCGCTTTTTTAATGAGGCCTTCATATTGGTGCGCGAACAGATGTCCCTGCACTTGCGCAACCGTATCCATTGTTACCGTTACCGCGATCAGCAGCGATGTACCGCCGAGATAAAGTGTCTGGCCGGTGTAGGAAATCAAAAATTCCGGCAGGATACAAACGAAGGAAAGATACAGCGCACCAAGCACGGTGATGCGCGTCAACACATAATCGATATATTCCGCGGTGCGCTCGCCGGGGCGAATGCCGGGAATAAATCCGCCGTGCTTTTTCAGATTGTCCGCCGTCTCAACCGGGTTGAACACAACGGCGGTGTAGAAGAATGCGAAGAACACGATCAGGAAAAGATACATCAGCATGAACAACGGCTGGCCGTGGCCGAGCAGCGCCGACACTGTCGTCAGCCAGCCGGGACCGCCTGCTGCATAAAACTGCGTCACCGTAATCGGCAGCAGCAAAAGTGACGAGGCGAAAATCGGCGGAATAACGCCCGACGTATTCAATTTCAAAGGCAGGTGCGATGACTGCCCTTCATACATGCGGTTGCCCATCTGCCGTTTCGGATATTGAATGGTCAGGCGACGTTGCGCGCGCTCCATAAAAACAACGAAAGCGATAATCGCGACAGCCATGATGAAAATGCCGAGAATGACGGCCGTCGAAACGGCACCCTGACGGCCGAGTTCAAGAAAATGCGCAATCGCGCTTGGCAGGTTTGCAACGATGCCGGAATAAATGATCAGCGACGTGCCGTTGCCGATACCGCGCGCGGTGATCTGCTCACCGAGCCACATCAGAAACATGGTGCCGCCGACAAGCGTGATCACTGTCGACAGGCGGAAGAAAAGACCCGGCTCCAGCACCAGCGAAGATGACGCTTCAAGGCCAACGGCAATTCCGTAAGCCTGAAAGAACGCGATGATGACGGTGAGATAACGCGTATATTGGTTGAGCTGTTTGCGGCCAGCGTCGCCTTCTTTTTTGAGCGCTTCAAGCTGTTTCGAAACAGATGTCATCAACTGAATAATAATCGATGCGGAAATATACGGCATGATCGCGAGCGCGAAAATCGCCATACGGCCGACGGCACCGCCTGCGAGCATGTTGAACAGGCCCAGAATCCCACCACCTGTACTGTTGAAAATTTGTGCGAGCGCCGTGGGATTAATTCCGGGAAGCGGAATGTAAGTGCCGATGCGATAAACAATCAGCGCGCCGAGCGTAAACATGATCCGCTTTTTCAGCTCTTCCGCTTTCGCGAACGTTCCGAAATTCAGATTGGCTGCAAGTTGTTCAGCTGTGGAAGCCATGGATGTCCTTTGGTCTCTGACCTATTATGCCTGCGCAGGCAGACATCTTAAAAGCAAGAGGTGCGCAAAATATCAGATCCCCGCTTTCGCGGGGATGACAATGCAGATTACTACTCGGCTTTCGCCGGTTTTTCAGCCTTCACTTTTTTTTCGCCTTTAACGGCTTTTTTCTTTGGCGCCGGCAATTCGATTTTGCCGCCGATTTTTTCGAGTGCTGCAATAGCCGCTTTCGAACCGCCCGTGATGTTAAGCGTCACTTTTGTTTTCAGCTCACCCGTGCCGAGAAGACGCACACCGTTATGGCTGCTGCGCGCAAGACCGGCATTGACCAGCGCTTCCTGATCGATCGTCTTTTTTGCATCGAGCTTGCCCGCATCAAGCGCGGTCTGCAGATCGCCGAGATTGACTTCGGCAAAGTTGTTGCGTGACCTGCTTTTGAAACCGCGCTTCGGCAAGCGGCGGTGGATCGGCATCTGGCCGCCTTCGAAACCATTGATCGAAACACCCGAACGCGCCGTCTGGCCTTTACCGCCGCGACCCGCCTGTTTGCCCTTGCCGGAACCGATACCACGGCCGACACGCTTGCGCGTTTTATTTGCGCCGTGATTGTCGGAAATCTCATTCAAACGCATGGCGTCCTCACTTCTTGTCTTCGGCTTTATTGTTTGTCGTCTTCGGCTGCTCGCCTTCGACTTTTTTATTCGTTGTCTTCGGCTGCTCGCCTTCGACTTTTTTATTCGTTGTCTTCGGCTGCTCGCCTTCGACAATACGCACGAGATGGCGCACTTTATGAATCATGCCGCGGACATCCGGCGTGTCTTTCAATTCCGAACGGCGATGGCGCTTGTTGAGGCCGAGGCCGATCAGCGTTGCGCGCTGGCTGGCTTCACGGCGGATCGGCGAACCGATTTGCTCAACGATAACTGTTTTGTTTGTTGCCATAACGAATATCCTTACGCTTCAGCCGCGCCGGCATCGATCGTCGCATCCTTGCGGCGCGCCTGCAATGTCGAAACCTTGATACCGCGACGCGCGGCAACCGTTTTCGGGCTATCCTGATTTTTCAAGGCATCGAATGTCGCGCGCACCATGTTGTACGGGTTCGATGAACCTGTCGATTTCGCAACGATATCCTGAATGCCCATGCTTTCGAACACGGCGCGCATCGGGCCGCCGGCGATGATACCGGTGCCTGGAGGCGCCGAACGCAGCGTGACTTTACCAGCGCCGTGACGGCCCTGAACATCGTGATGCAACGTGCGTGAATCGCGCAGCGGTACGCGGATCAGGTTACGTTTCGCAGCTTCTGTCGCCTTGCGGATCGCTTCCGGAACTTCGCGCGCCTTGCCGTGACCATGGCCTGCGCGGCCTTTCTGGTCGCCAACGATGACGAGCGCAGCAAAGCCGAAACGTTTACCGCCCTTCACCACTTTCGCAACGCGGTTGATATAGACGATCGACAAACTCGCTGTCGCGCTCTTCGTTTTTTTCCCGGTCCCGTTCTCTTGCCATAAGCTTTTCTCTCGATCCTTTAGAATTTCAATCCAGATTCACGCGCAGCATCGGCCAGAGCCTTGACGCGTCCATGATACATATAACCGCCGCGGTCGAAAACAACCTGTTCGACACCGGCTTTCTTTGCGCGCGCTGCAACGAGTGCGCCGACAGCTTTTGCCGCCTCGACGTTGCCGCCCGATTTCAGTTTGCCTTTCAGCTCCTTGTCGAGCGTCGAAGCCTGCGCCAGCGTCAGGCCGTTCGCATCGTCGATCACCTGCGCATAGATATGCTGCACGGAGCGGAAAACTGACAGGCGCTTGTGGCCATGCTCGGTCCGGCGCAGGTTTTTGCGCGTCCGTGCCTGGCGATTGCCGAGAGCTTTCCGCTTTGTTGTTAAGTTTGTCATGAAAGCCTCTACTTCTTCTTGCCTTCTTTGCGGAAGATATATTCGCCCTTGTACTTGATGCCTTTGCCTTTGTACGGCTCCGGCCCGCGGAAAGCGCGAATTTCGGCGGCCACCTGGCCGACGCGTTGTTTATCGATGCCCGACACCGTAATTTCAGTCGGCTTAGGCGTTTTGATGTCGATACCCGTCGGAATATCGTAATTGATATCGTGACTGTAACCCAAAGCGAGGTTCAGCTTCTTGCCCTGCACAGCGGCGCGGTAACCGACGCCGTTGATTTCGAGTTCCTTGACGTAACCGTCCGTCACACCGGTGAGGATGTTGCGGATGGAGGCCCATGTCGTGCCCCACATGGCGCGCGCAGGCTTGCTGTCGTCGCGCGGGCGAACGGTAATGCCGTCATTGCCTTGCGTGATCTCGACATTGTCCGGCGCCGTGTAGCTGAGCTCGCCCTTCGGGCCTTTGATTTTAATCGTCTGGCCGTTCAGCGCAGGCGTTGCTGTCTTCGGCAGAGGGATCGGTTTTTTACCTAAACGTGACATCGTTTCCTCTTAAAATACCTTGCAAAGAATTTCGCCGCCGACATTCTTTTCGCGCGCTTCGTAATCCGGCATCACACCCTTCGACGTCGAAAGAATGGAAAGACCGAGACCGTTTGCAATACGCGGCAAGGTGTCGACAGACGCGTAAACGCGGCGGCCGGGTTTCGAAATGCGCTCGATCAGTTTAATGACCGGCTCATTATCGTAATATTTCAGTTCGATCGTGAATTCCGATTTGCCGCCTTCGAACTCGGCAGCCGTGTAACCACGAATGTAACCTTCCGACTGCAGCACATCGAGTACGCGTGCGCGCATTTTCGAACCAGGCGTCGCGACGGAGCCACGCTTTCTCGATTGCGCATTGCGGATGCGAGTGAGCATATCGCCCAACGGGTCATTGATAGACATGAAGAGCGCCTCCTTACCAGCTAGATTTCGTCATGCCGGGAATCAGGCCCTTGTTGCCCAATTCGCGCAGCGCGATACGTGAGAGTTTGACCTTGCGATAGTAGGCGCGCGGACGGCCCGACAATTCGCAGCGGTTGCGGATACGAACGCGCGCACCATTGCGCGGCAGTTCCGCCAGTTTCATTGTCGCCGTGAAACGATCTTCAACGGATGCATTCTTGTCCATGACGATCTTTTTCAGTTGCGCGCGCTTGTTCGCGAATTTCTTCGTCAGGCGGCGGCGGCGGTTGTTTTTTTCGATAGAAGACGTTTTTGCCATAAGCTGTTTATCCTTACCTATGCACGAAACGGAAAGTTGAGATGCTTGAGAAGCGCGCGCGCTTCGTCGTCCGTTTTCGCGGTTGTGCAAACGACAATATCCATGCCCCAGACGGACTCGGCCTTGTCGTAATTGATTTCCGGAAAAATGATGTGCTCCTTGATGCCGATCGCGTAATTGCCGCGGCCGTCGAAGCTTTTCGGGTTGAGGCCGCGGAAGTCGCGCACGCGTGGCAGCGCAACGTTCACGAGACGATCGACGAATTCATACATGCGCTGTTTGCGCAGCGTGACCTTTGCACCGATCGGCATGTTCTCACGCACTTTAAATGTCGAGATCGCCTTGCGGGCTTTCGTGATCACCGGCTTCTGGCCCGCGATCAGCGCGAGATCCTGCGCGGCAACCGACGGCTTCTTGCTGTCCGCCGTCGCTTCGCCGACGCCCATGTTGAGCACGACTTTCTGGATCGTCGGAACCTGCATCGGGTTCTTGTAGCCAAATTCTTTCATCAGCGCCGGACGAACGACTTCGTCGAAGTGCTTCTTGAGGCGCGGCGTGTAGCCGGCCTTCATTGCCTGCTTGCCGACTTTAATCGCGACATCGTTCTTCGTCGATTTTTTGTCAGGCTTGAAGGCTTTGTTGTCTTTATTCTCAGCCATTGATCGTCTCCCCGGAACGTTTCGCTATGCGCGTCTTGGTTCCGTCTTTTGCAATCTTGAATCCGACGCGCGTGACTTTTCCGTCTTTCGGATCAGCAAGCGCGAGGTTCGATACGTGGATCGGCGATTCTTTATTGATGATGCCGCCCTGCGCCGATGCCGTCTGGCGCTGGTGGCGCTTGACGAGATTGATGCCGCGAACGATCGCACGATGTTCGGCGGTGATGATCTCGACCACCTCGCCTTTTTTTCCTTTGTCGCGACCCGTCAGGATGATGACATTGTCGCCCTTTTTAATCTTGGCGGCCATTACAGCACCTCCGGCGCAAGTGAAATGATTTTCATTGTGTTTTTTGTTTTACCGCTGACAGCACGAAGTTCGCGCGGTACCGGTCCGAAAATACGTGTGCCGACAGGTTCGCCCTGATTATTGATAAGAACAGCAGCATTGTTGTCGAAGCGGATGATCGAACCGTCGGCGCGCTTGATCGGGAAAGAGGTGCGCACGACAACAGCCTTGTGCACTTCGCCCTTTTTCACGCGGCCGCGCGGCTGTGCTTCCTTGATCGATACGACGATGATATCGCCGACGCCTGCGTATTTGCGCTTCGAGCCGCCCAGCACCTTAATGCACATGACGCGGCGCGCGCCAGAATTGTCGGCAACATCGAGGTTGCTCTGCATCTGGATCATGTCTCGTTCCTTCTCTTCACTGCTGCACCATGCGGTGCCCGTTTGAATCGTATAAAAGCGTGTACGCCAGCTTTACGCCGACGCGCCCTCTTTCAAGACAATCCAGCGTTTCAACTTTGAAATCGGCGCGGTTTCCTCAATCGAAACCTTGTCACCGATTTTGCATACATTGCCCTCGTCGTGGGCATGGTATTTCTTCGTGCGACGGATCGTCTTGCCGTAAACGGGGTGCGCGTAGCGACGCTCGACATTTACAACAACCGTCTTGTTTCCCTTGTCGGAGACGACGACGCCTTCAAGAATACGTTTTGGCATGGTTGCTCCTTAAGCTTTCACTGTTTTTTCGCTCAGCGCGGTTTTGAGACGCGCTATGTCGCGGCGCACTTCACGCACGCGTGCCGGCTTTTCGAGCTGGCCCGTCGCACGCTGGAAGCGCATGTTGAACTGTTCTTTTTTCAGCTTGAGGATTTCGTCCTCAATCTGATCCTGCGTCATGGCGCGCGCGTCTTGACCCTTCATAATACCCTCTTACTCGGTAATGCGCTGGATAAAGCGCGTCTTGATTGGCAATTTTGCGGCAGCAAGTTCAAAAGCGAGTTTTGCGGTCGCTTCGTTCACGCCATCAACTTCAAAAAGAATGCGGCCCGGCGCAACGCGGCAGACCCAGAATTCAGGGGAACCCTTGCCTTTACCCATGCGGACTTCGGCAGGTTTCGACGAGACAGGCACATCCGGAAAAATGCGGATCCAGACACGGCCCTGACGTTTCATTTCGCGCGTCAGTGCACGGCGCGCCGCTTCAATCTGGCGCGCAGTCACACGTTCCGGCTCCATAGCCTTCAGGCCGAACTGGCCGAAAGCGAGTTCAGTACCGCCCTTCGAAGTGCCCTTGATGCGGCCCTTGAATTGCTTGCGGAATTTTGTTTTTTTCGGTTGCAGCATGATTTTTCCTTACGCAGCCGCGTTATCGCGACGACGGCCCTGCTCCTTGTCCTCACCGCCGGCGCGCTTGTCCTGCGCCATCGGGTCATGTTCCATGATCTCGCCCTTGAAGATCCAGACTTTCACGCCGCATGTGCCCATCGCGGTGTGGGCTGTTGCGACGCCGTAATCGATATCGGCGCGCAGTGTATGCAACGGCACACGGCCTTCGCGGTACCATTCCATGCGGGCGATTTCGGCACCGCCGAGGCGGCCCGAGCAATTGATACGAATGCCTTCGGCACCCATGCGCAATGCAGACTGAACGGCACGCTTCATTGCGCGGCGGAACGCGATACGGCGCTCCAGCTGTTCGGCGATCGAGGCAGCAACCAGCGTCGCGTCAATTTCAGGTTTGCGAACTTCGACGATGTTGACGATCACTTCCGATTTCGTCAGGTCCGAGGCGCGCTTGCGGATCTTGTTGATGTCTTCGCCTTTTTTACCGATGACGACACCCGGTCTCCCTGAGTAAATCGTAATGCGGCATTTCTTGTGCGGACGCTCGATCACGATGCGCGATACTGCGGCGGCTTTCAGATCTTTCATCAGCTCGTCGCGGATTTGCAGATCTTCGTGCAGCAGCGTGCCGTAATCTTTCGTGTTCGCGAACCAGCGGCTGTCCCACGTGCGGTTGATGCCGAGGCGCAGGCCTTTTGGATTGCTCTTCTGTCCCATTAGGCAGCCTTCTTTTTGGTTGTCTTGGTTTCTGTTTTTGTCTTCGTTGCGCCGTCTGCTTTATCGCGGACTTTTCTTGGCTTCGGTTCTTCTTTTTCAACCTGACGCACGATGATGGTCAAATGCGCGAACGGGCGCGATACGCTGGCAGCTTTGCCGCGGCCGCGCGCATGGAAACGCTTCAATGCGAAGGATGTGCCGACATAAGCTTCGGCAACGACGAGCGCGTCGACATCGAGCGAGTGATTGTTTTCTGCGTTCGAAATCGCGCTCTGCAATGTTTTGAGAACATCGTTCGAAATACGCTTTTGCGAGAAGGTGAGATCGGCGACAGCCTTTTCAGCCTTCTGGCCGCGGATCATGCCGGCGACGAGATTCAGTTTCTGCGGCGAAACGCGGAGGTTTTTCGTCACCGCGCGCGCTTCGTTTTCGGCCAGTTGCCGTTCACGTTTTGCTTTCGACATTAGCTTGCCTTTGTCGCTTTCTTGTCACCGGAGTGACCGTGGAATGTACGCGTCGGCGCAAATTCGCCGAATTTCATGCCGATCATTTCTTCCGACACCATCACCGGAATATGTTTCTGGCCGTTGTGGACACCGAATGTCAGGCCCACGAATTGCGGCAGAATGGTTGAGCGGCGTGACCAGATTTTGATGACTTCGTTACGTCCGGAAGAACGGGTCTTTTCGACCTTCTTCAGGAGGTAGCCATCAACAAACGGGCCTTTCCAGACTGAACGTACCATCTTAATTACCCTGCTTTTTTCTTCATGTGGCGCGAACGGATGACGAATTTGTTCGTGCGCTTGTTGCTGCGTGTTTTCTTGCCCTTGGTCGGCTTGCCCCATGGCGAAACCGGGTGACGGCCGCCGGATGTACGGCCTTCGCCGCCGCCGTGCGGATGGTCGATCGGGTTCATGGAAACGCCGCGGTTGTGCGGGCGTTTACCCTTCCAGACATTGCGGCCTGCTTTACCGAGCGAGATGTTCATATGATCCGGGTTCGATACAGCGCCGACTGTGCCGAAGCACTGGCCCAGCACCAGTCTTTGCTCGCCGGATGACAAGCGCAGAATGACGTAACCCTGGTCGCGTCCCACGATCTGTGCGTACGAACCGGCCGAACG
>JAZKID010000023.1:10789-13073 GCA_040385045.1 Pseudomonadota bacterium
TGCTGCCGTGGAGCGAGGGCGCCGCTTCCTTGCGCGAGCGCACCGCCTTTGCCCAGTTTCATTTCAACGTTGTGAACAAATGTACCGACCGGCATGTTGCCGAGCGGCATTGCATTGCCCGGTTTCACGTCGACGTTTTCACCTGAGACGACCGTGTCGCCAGGCTTGATGCGCTGCGGCGCGAGAATGTAGTTCAGCGTGCCGTCCTGATATTTGATGAGGGCGATGAACGCCGTGCGGTTCGGATCATATTCCAGACGCTCGATCGTTGCCGGCATGTCGAGGCGTTCGCGACGCTTGAAGTCGACGATGCGATAAGCCTGTTTGTGCCCGCCGCCACGAAAACGGACGGTGATGCGGCCTGTGTTATTGCGGCCACCCTTCTGACGCAGGCCTTCGGTGAGTGCTTTCACCGGCTTGCCCTTGTAAAGAAGCGAACGGTCAACCTGAACCAGCTGACGCTGACCGGCTGTGGTGGGGTTATAATTTTTTAATGCCATGATCTAACCCTTATAGTCCCGTCGTCACATCGAGCGACTGGCCTTCGGCCAGACGAACGATGGCTTTTTTGACATCCGAGCGCTGTCCGAGACGGCCGCGGAAAAGTTTCTTCTTGCCTTTTTGCACGAGCGTGTTGACGCCGATGACTTTCACGCCAAACAGGCTTTCAATCGCTGCCGCGATCTGCGGCTTCGTCGCATCCGCCGAAACCTTGAACGTCACCTGATTGTTTTCAGACGCCATCGTCGCTTTTTCGGTGATGATCGGCGAACGGATCACATCATAGCTTTGCGCTGTGATGCCAACTTTCGTTTCCGATTTCGAAGATGTTTTCTTCGCTTTCGGTTCTTTCGCTGTCGTTTCTTTTTTCACTGCTGCCTTGCTCATTTGAACCGCTCCTCAAGCGCCGTAACCGCCGCTCTTGTCAGCACCAGCTTTTCGCGGCGCAGAATATCGTAAACATTGATGCCCTGAACGGGAAGAACGTCCATGTGCGGCACGTTGCGTGCGGCGCGGCCGAAGTTCTCGTTTACGGTTTCACCATCGATGAACAGCGCGTTGGCGATTTCAAACTTGCCGAACATCTTCAGCGCGTCTTTTGTCTTGCCGTGCTTCATTTCAAACGTGTCGATGATGATCAGCTCATCATTCATCGCTTTTGCCGAAAGCGCATGCTTCAGGCCAAGCGCACGAATTTTCTTCGGCAGCGAATAGCCATGGTCGCGCGGTGTCGGACCGAACGAACGGCCGCCGCCACGGAACAGGTTAGCGCGTGCTGACGAGTGACGGGCGCGGCCCGTACCCTTCTGGTTGTACATTTTCTTGCCGGTGCGATGAATTTCCGCACGGTTTTTGACATCGTGCGTACCGGCACGGCGTTTCGCCAGCTGCCAGCGCACGACGCGCTGCAGGATGTCTTCACGCGGTTCGAGACCGAAAATGTCCGCGTTGAGCGTGATCTTTTCGCCGTCCTTACCGTCGAGGGTCTTGATGGTGAGTTCCATTATGCACCCTCTGTCTGTGTTGCTTCAACGGCCGGTTCAGCATTTTGCTGTTCCGGATGCTGCTGTTCTTTATTGCTGCCCGAGTTATTACCTTTGTCTTCGCCGCTGGTGCGGAATTTGCCCGGACGCGGCGCATCTTTCGGCAAAACTTTTTTCACGGCATCGCTGACGAGAATCCAGTTGCCTTTCGCGCCTGGAATGGCGCCTTCGATCATGATCAGGCCGCGCTCGACATCCGTGCGCACAACCTTGAGGTTCTGCGTCGTGATGGTTTTGTTGCCCATCTGACCAGCCATCTTTTTGCCCGGGAACGTACGGCCCGGATCCTGACGGTTACCTGTCGAACCATGTGAACGGTGCGAAACGGACACACCGTGCGTGGCGCGAAGACCACCGAAGTTCCAGCGCTTCATCGCACCGGCAAAACCTTTACCGATCGACGTGCCCGTCACATCGACGAACTGCCCGGGAAGGAAATGATCAGCCTGTAAACGCGCCAACCGGAATCATGCCATCGGCAGGAACGCGGAATTCCGCAAGCTTTTGCTTCGGCTCGACATTCGCAGCAGCGAAATGGCCGCGCTGCGCTTTCGTGACGTTCTTGACGCGGCGCATACCGGCACCAAGCTGAAGGGCTGTATAGCCGTTCTTTTCAGACGTGCGATGCGCGATCACCTGGCAGCCATCAAGCTGCAAGACTGTGACGGGGATGTGAACACCGGCGTCGGTGAACACACGCGTCATGCCACATTTACGACCTACCAATCCGATTGTCATGA
>JAZKID010000024.1:0-13893 GCA_040385045.1 Pseudomonadota bacterium
TATGACCTTGAAGGGCTTGCACTTTCCGTTGCCGCCCATGTCCGTGAACTGATGGCCTAACTTGCGCCTTTTCTTCAGATATGCTCACAGATAAGTACAAGGACAAAGCCGTGGCGAAAACGAGTACCGATATCGAAAAACTGAGCTTTGAGAATGCGCTGGCCGAGCTGGAGCAGATCGTCACGCAGCTCGAGCGCGGCGACATTCCGCTGTCCGATTCTATTGCCGCCTATGAGCGCGGCGAAGCACTGAAAAACCGCTGCGAAAAACTTCTGAAAGATGCGGAGCTGAAGGTCGAAAAAATCCGCCTTGGCGCCGATGGCGCGATGTCGACGGAGCCGCTCGACGAGGAGGGCAAGGAATGACGACGCCGCTTCTCGATCAGGTCGCCACGCCGCAGGATTTGCGCAAGCTGAGCGATGCGCAGTTGAAAACCTTGGCGGACGAACTGCGCGCCGAAACCATCGACGCGGTGTCTGTCACCGGCGGTCATCTTGGCGCGGGGCTTGGCGTTGTCGAACTGACCGTCGCCATCCATGCCGTTTTCGATGCGCCGGACGACAAGCTGATCTGGGATGTCGGCCATCAGGCCTATCCGCATAAAATTCTCACCGGCCGCCGCGACCGTATTCGTACCCTTCGCAAGCCGGATGGTCTCTCGGGTTTCACCAAGCGCTCCGAGAGCGAATATGATCCTTTTGGGGCAGCGCATTCCTCCACATCGATTTCGGCAGGTCTCGGCTATGCTGTCGCGCGCGATCTGCAGGGCAAGGATAACAGCGTCGTCTGCGTGATCGGCGATGGGGCCATGTCGGCGGGCATGGCTTATGAAGCGATGAACAATGCCGGTGCTTTGGGCTCGCGTCTGATCGTTATTCTCAACGATAACGACATGTCGATTGCGCCGCCGGTTGGCGCTATGTCGGCTTATCTGGCGCGGCTATTATCCGGCAGCGCTTATCTCAGCTTACGCGATATCGGAAAACAACTGACACGCAAATTCGGCAAGACGATCGACGGCGCGATCACGCGTGCCGTCGAACATGCGCGCGGGCTGCTCACCGGCGGCACGCTGTTCGAAGAGCTGGGTTTTTATTATGTCGGCCCGGTCGACGGGCATAATCTCGATCATCTTCTGCCCGTTCTGCGCAATGTAAAGCAGGTCAAAGACGGGCCGATCCTCGTTCATGTCGTCACGCAAAAAGGCAAAGGCTATGCGCCTGCCGAAGCGAGCGACGATAAATATCATGGTGTGCAGAGTTTCGATGTCGAAACCGGCACACAGAATAAATCGAAAACGCATGCGCCCGCCTACACGAAAGTTTTTGCCGACAGCCTCGTGCAGGAAGCAGGAACCGACGACAAGATCGTCGCTATCACAGCCGCGATGCCAGCAGGCACGGGTCTCGATAAATTTGCAGAAAAATTTCCTGAGCGTTTTTTCGATGTCGGTATCGCCGAGCAGCATGCGGTGACATTCGCGGCAGGTCTTGCCTGCGACGGCATGAAGCCGTTCTGCGCCATTTATTCCACTTTCCTGCAGCGCGCTTACGATCAGGTCGTGCACGATGTCGCCATCCAGAATTTGCCTGTGCGTTTTGCGATGGACCGTGCCGGACTGGTGGGAGCCGATGGCGCAACGCATGCCGGTTCGTTCGATCTGGCTTATCTTTGCTGCCTGCCGAATTTTATCGTGATGGCGGCTGGCGACGAAGCCGAACTGATGCACATGGTCGCCACAGCCGCCGCTTATCATGAAGGGCCGATCGCCTTTCGCTATCCGCGTGGCGAAGGGCTTGGGCTTGAGCTTCCTCAGCGCGGACAAATTCTCGAGATCGGCAAGGGACGTATTCTGTCGGAAGGCAACGATGTCGCAATCCTTAATCTCGGTACGCGTTTAGGTGCGGTGCAAAAAGCCCGTGACCTTCTTGCGGAGCAGGGTGTGAGCGCGACCGTCGCCGATATGCGTTTCGCCAAACCGCTCGACGAACAGCTGATTTTGCAACTTGTGCGCGAACATGAGACGGTCATTACAGTCGAAGAAGGCTCACGCGGTGGTTTCGGTGCGCATATTCTGCACCTCCTCAGCCAGCAGGGCATTCTCGATAGGGGTCTGAAAATCCGCACGCTGACCTTGCCGGATATTTTTCAGGATCAAGATAATCCTGAAAAAATGTATGAAGCGGCGGGTCTGTCGGCCGAAGCAATTACCAGAACAGTTTTGTCTTTATATAATCCCAAAAAAACACTAGAATTGGCTCAGAAGCGTACGGCATAGTTCAAAATTTTATTTGAAGTCTGGAGATATTGTCTTGAGCGATTTAAAAGTCGGCGAACTTTTCGTCCTCGGGTTTCGTGGCAAGACCGTCCCCGATTGGGTAAAAGAATTTTCGAAAAAGTATGGCCTCGGCGGCGTCATTTTGTTTGATAGCGCTGGCATGGGCAATATTTCAACGCCGGAAGAAACCAAAAAGCTTTGTGCAGAAGTCCATCAGCTTGGTGCAATGAATTTTGTCGATCAGGAGGGCGGCCTGGTTCGCCGCCTGAAAGACTGGAATCATAAATCTGTCGTTGAGAGACGCAAAAAAGACAAAACGCTCAAGGAGCAAGATTTTTATAAGCCGCTTCCCAGTCAGCAGGAACTCGCAAAACTTGACGAAGCGAAAAAAAGGGAAATTCTGCTAGCGAGTTTCAAGGAGATGAAAGAACTGGGTTTCGATTATAATTTCGGGCTCGTGCTTGATGTCGATTATTATAAGGACGCCGATAAAAGAAAGAAAAATAAAATCAAAAATGATATCAATCAATTTGGGCGCTCTTATTCAGAAGATCCGAAAATTGTCAAGGAAAATGCTTTGTTGGCTGCTCAGGCTGCCAAAGAAGTTAATCTTGGCCTCGTGCTTAAACATTTTCCGGGCATTGGTGGCGCCGTTACTAATTCTCATCATGACGTGACGGATATTTCCGATTCGATCGCAAAAAATCCCGAACAGGAACAGCTATTCTATAACGTTTTGCCGCATGTGCCGGGTGAAACGATGCTGGTGGCGCATACTCTCGTCAACCAGTGGGATCCAAAAAATCCGAGTTCCATGTCGGCCGACACAATTCATCGTATTCGCCAGCGCAACGATAAGGCTTTGCTTATTACTGATGATATCCAGATGGGTGGCGCGAGCAAATTAAAAAATCTCAAAGATGCAGCTCTTGCGGCACTACAAGCTGGCGTCGATATGGTCTGCATTAACAATACCATTCCCGCTGAAGAAGAAACGGTAAAGGGCATTGCCGCTTTCATTGATGATTGTCTGGATAAAGGCCTACTGAAAAAAGAGGACATCGAGCAATCGATCGCGCGCGTGCAGGACAGGAAAAAACTTTTTATGAATGGCACCACGACGCAAAAATTGGCTTCGTCCACACCTTATAATTGGGATGTACAAATTTCTCCCGGTCAATACTCTTATTCCAAATTAGCTGACGCAGCGTAAGCTCCGATATGCACAGGCTGGCTTGACCTTTTTCAATAATCGGTAAGACTTTACACATTGAAGTTTCATGAGTCGTTCGCGGCTTAACGGGCGAGGTGTATTTGTTTGTTGGAAATGTAAATCACCGCCTGAATACAAACGGCACATTTTCCGTACAGCAACCTTCATTCACGCAAAGTCTTCTTAGTAATTCTCTCGACGATGAAAATGAGACGAATTCCACAATCGCAAAACCGAATTTTATAACGACATATTCTTCACCTATCTACACATCGCGCAATGGCGCCAAAATCGATACAGTGGTCATCCATATTACAGAGGGCAAAACCTTCGAACAGAATCGCGATTATCTGACATCAAAAAATTCAGGCGTTTCTGCAAATTTTCTTATCAGCAAAAAAGGCGAGATTCTTTGCCTTGTGCCGGAAAAATTTGCCGCCAATCATGCCGGTGTCAGTTCATGGAAAGGCAAGTCTGAGGTAAAATTTAGGTCCGTTGGTATCGAGCTTTTTAATGAGGGACCTGATGGCGACTGGCCAAATTTTCCTGAAGATCAAATGAAGGCTCTCATAGAGTTATGTCGCTATCTAAAAAGAACATATAATATTCCTATCGAAAATTTTGTCGGCCATAGCGATATTGCAACCGAACGGCCCAAGCTTGTTGCAGGCCGTAAAACAGACCCCGGTGTAAAGTTTGACTGGAAAAGAATGGCAGAAGCCGGTTTCGGCGATTATGTGGACAATATCGCTATCAATGCGAACGCCAAAACCTACAGGCTCGGCGATATCGGTCCAGCCGTCAGAGAAGTTCAAAGCCTCCTGAAAGAATATGGCTACGACATCCAAGTGAGTGGCAAGTTTGACGAAAAAATGCAAAATATTATGTATGCTTTTAATGACCACCATTATCCCAAAAAAGAAAATCCAAAACCTGGCGATATAAAGCCTGAGGCCGACCCGACATCCGTTGCTATTCTGACTGAGCTTGTAAAAAGAAAAAGGGAAAGGGAGGGCAATACCCTGCCGCTTGTCGCTGCAAGCTGATAATACCTTTTGAATGAAAAGCAGTCTTTCTATTATCCACAAACCATCACCCAATTTTTCGCAGCGCCGCAGCTGCCCCACCGATATCCTGCTGCTGCATTACACCGGAATGCCGTCGTGCGAAGACGCGATTGGATGGCTGTGCAATCCGGAATCGCAGGTGTCCTCGCATTACACGATCACCGAAAGCGGCGAGATTTATCAACATGTCGATGAAGCCATGCGGGCGCAGCATGCGGGGGCCAGTTTCTGGGCGGGGGAGAGCGATATCAATTCGCGCTCCATCGGCATCGAAATCTGCAATCCTGGCCATACGCACGGGTACAAGGATTTTCCGAAAAAGCAGGTTGCCGTGCTGGCAGACTTGTGCCGCGAAATTATTGCGCGGCACAATATCCCGCCGCAGCGCGTGCTGGCGCATTCCGATGTCGCGCCGGAGCGGAAAGACGATCCGGGTGAAAAATTTCCGTGGAAGATCATGGCGGAAAAAGGTGTCGGCTTGTGGGTGAAGCCGGAACCGCTGGACAGGAAGGGCGGCAGCTTTTCGCGCGGCGATATCGGCGCGCATGTCGGCGCCATGCAGCGCATGCTGTCGGTTTACGGTTACGGTCTTGAGGTGAGCGGCACATTCGATGAAAAAACCGAAGCCGTCGTGAAAGCCTTCCAGCGCCACTTTCGCCCGAAAAAAGTTGACGGCATTGCCGACCCCTCGACGATTGCCACACTGCATAAGCTTGTGATGGCGATGCCATCTATTCAAAATGGGAGATAGAAATGGCTCTAATAAGAATTCTTACGCAAAAGACTGTGCCAGAAAGAGTAAGCCTTCACGATGAAATTGAAGCTCAGTATTTTGTTCATGAAAAAGATGGACGCTCGATCTTGCAAATTGACAGCTATGGCCGGGATGAACGACAGGTGCCTGGGAAAGTGAGCCAAACTTTGCAATTTGATCGCGAGGGCGCTGAAAGCCTTTATAAAATTCTCAAATCTGCCTTTCACTTTACCTGATTGTTCATAGCGTTTGACATTTAAAGCCATGCTGTCATTCATATCCCCGCCAGCCGGCCGGGCAGCCGCGGGATCGCAAGATTTCGAGGAAAGTCCGGGCTCCAGGGAAAAACGGTGCCGGATAACGTCCGGCGGAGGCGGAAACGTCTTCAGGGATAGTGCCACAGAGAACGAACCGCCTGTTTTAAACAGGTAAGGGTGAAAAGGTGCGGTAAGAGCGCACCGCGGCGGCGGTAACGGCGCCGGCAGGGCAAACCCCACCGGGAGCAAAACCAAATAGGGGCAGCGCGGCGCAGTGCTCATGGCTTGCCATGCAGCGCAATCCTAAAGGAGCGCCAGATCTTTTCCGGTCAGCTGCCCGGGTCGGTTGCTACAGGTGCGCAGCAATGCGCATCGCAGACGAATGGCTGCCACGCCTTTTCCTGTATCCAATTTCAGGTGAAAGGCGTACAGAACCCGGCTTACAGGCCGGCTGGCGATTTTATCTTGTATGACAAATGAAGCGAAACACATTCCCGTTCTTTTGCATGACGTGTTTCAGGCGCTTCAGGTGAAGAAGGATGACGTCATCGTCGATGCCACGTTCGGTGCCGGTGGTTACACGAAAGCCTTTCTTGAAAAAGGCGTGCGCGTTTTTGCATTCGACCGTGACCCGAACGCGATCAAGAATGGCGAAAAACTTGTAACTGCATTTACAGGTCAGCTGAACCTGATCCACGCGCCGTTCTCGCAGATGCAGAATGAGCTCAATGCACGCGATATCGATCATGTTGACGCGATCGTTTTCGATCTCGGCGTGTCGTCGATGCAGATCGATGAAGCCGAGCGTGGCTTTTCGTTTCGCCATGACGGGCCGCTCGACATGCGCATGAGCTCTGAAGGCAAAAGCGCGGCCGATATCGTCAACACTTATGATGAGGAAGATATCGCAAATATTCTTTATCAGTTCGGCGAAGAGAAAAAATCGCGCATGATCGCGCGTGCGATTGTTGCGCGCCGCAAGGAAAAGTCTTTCACGCAGACGCTGGAGCTGGCACAGCTGATTGAAAAAACCATCGGCCGCCGCCCGCAGGATAAGATCCATCCTGCCACGCGCAGCTTTCAGGGTCTTCGCATTGCCGTGAACGATGAACTGGATGAAATCGAAAAAGCCTTGCAAACAGCTTCAGGCTTATTGCGCAGCGGCGGCAGGCTGGCGGTTGTGACATTTCATTCGCTGGAAGACCGCATCGTCAAACAGTTTCTTGCAAAAAAACGCAGCGGTTCACGTCACGTGCCGGAAACATGGTTAGCGAAAGATGAATGGCAGGCCTCGAAACTCATCACGCCAAATGAGATGGAAATTTCTGCAAACCCGCGCGCAAGGTCTGCTAAATTACGTGTTGCTACGAAAATTTGACCTATTCAATCCGTTTCAAAAATTCCTGCCGCTCGCAGGGACTCACGGCTTGCGGCAAAACTGCGGATTGCACCACTTTTTAATCTGAATGCTTTCAATATGGATATGGTAATCGAAGTGTTGCGGGTGGGCCGCGGCCAGTTCTTTTTGTAGCGTTAAGTGTATGCGTATTCTGAGTGTTCTCCTCCTTTTGGCGATCATTGGTGCGGCGGCGTTCGTTTACGACGTCAAGTACCGCACCACGCGTTTGGCGCGTGAGGCTTCGCAGCTCGAACAGCAAATCGAAACCGAAAAAGACAATATCGCCGCCTTGCGTGCCGAATGGAGTACGCTGAACCAGCCGGCGCGCCTGCAGGCGCTGGTGAAGCGACATCTCTCGGATTATCAAAATCTCGGTGTTACGCAGATGGCGTTCGCCTATGAATTGCCGGAGCGCCCGCTCGACATCGGCACATTGCTGACAAATCTCGATGCGCAAAAAGGCCTCGAAACGCCAATCGATAAAAAAGATGTTGTGGCGCCGCTGGCCCGCAAGGTCGCGCCGACGCCGGTCGCCAAAGCGCGCGCGGCGAATTCTTTTGTGTCCCCTGCATCTGCCGCACCGATGAAGTTAATTCCTGTTTACACGCGTTAGAGTTGAGTTTGAGTATGTCGATGTCCATTACAAGTTTGCTTGGCCCCGTGCCGCGTCCGCCTGAAAAGCATCACGTCCGCAGTCTGCGGCTTGATGGGGTGCACAAGAAAAGTTTCAACCAGGGCCGCTCGCGCCTGATGATGACATTCTTCGGCTTCATGATGATTTATTCGATCATCGCCAGTCGCCTTGTTTACCTCGCCTTTTTTCCGGAAACGGATCATACGGCCAGAGTGCAGAACGACCAGCCCGCCGCTGCGCGGCCCGATCTCGTCGATCGTAACGGCGAAGTGATCGCCACCGATATCCGCCAGCCGTCGCTGTTTGCCGAACCGCGCCGCATTATCGATCCGGATGATGCCGCCGAACAGCTCGCGAAAATTTTTCCTGATCTCGATGTCAATGACATGCGCACGAAGCTTGCCTCGAACAAAGGCTTCACGTGGCTGAAGCGCGAGATCACGCCGCAGGAGCAATATCAGGTGCATGCGCTGGGCCTGCCCGGCATTGGTTTTACCGATGAAAACCGCCGCGTCTATCCGGCGGGCCGGATGGTGTCGCACGTGCTTGGCCATGTGAACATCGACAATCAGGGCATCGCCGGCCTTGAAAAATGGGTCGACAAGGAACGCAGCCTGTCGGCGCTGCATGACGCCGGATTTATTACCGGCCAACAGGAACCCGTCGCGCTCTCGCTCGACCTGCGCGTGCAGCACGTGCTGCACGACGAACTTGAAGATGCGATGAAACGCTATCAGTCGATTGCCGCTTCCGGCGTCATTATGAATGCGCGCACGGGCGAGATCGTCGCGCTGACATCGCTGCCCGATTACAACCCGAATGATGCGCGCGAAGCCTTGCTGCCGGACCGCATCAACCGCATCACCACCGGCACGTATGAAATGGGCTCGACATTCAAGGCGTTCACGCTGGCGATGGCGCTCGATAGCGGGCAATACAAACTTGAAGACAAGGTGGATGCATCGGCGCCGCTTCATTTCGGCAGTTTCAAAATCAGCGATTACCACGGGTTAGGGCGCAAACTGAATCTGACCGAGATCTTCGTTCACTCTTCAAATATCGCCACGGCAAAAATCGCGATGGCGATAGGCATCCAGAAGCATCAGGATTTCCTGCGCAAGTTCGGCATGATGGACCGCATGCATACCGAGCTCCCGGAAAATGCCGCGCCGCAGGTTCCAAAAAACTGGAGCATGATCAGCACAGCGACGATCGCTTTCGGACACGGCATGGCGGTGGCGCCCTTGCAGGCCGTTGCCGGTACGGCAGCTTTGATGAACGGCGGCTATCTTGTGCACCCGACATTCGAAAAACGCTCGGAAGAAGAAGCGCGCACGCTGGCGAAGCAGGTCATCAAGCCTGAGACGTCAGATATGATGCGCGGCCTGTTCCGCGCCAATGCCGAACGCGGCACGGCGAAAAAAGCCGATGTCGCCGGTTTCGATGTCGGCGGAAAAACCGGCACGGCCGAAAAAGTCGTCGGCGGGCGTTATTCCAAAGATAAATTGATGACAGACTTCATGGCCGCTTTTCCCATGGACGATCCGCAGTATATTCTGCTGGTCATGCTGGATGAGCCGAAACGCGTTGCGGAAACCGGCGGCTTTGCAACCGCAGGTGTGAACGCCGCGCCGACGGCGGGTCGCATCATCAGCCGCGTTGCGCCCATGCTGTCGATCGCGCCGCGGCTGGCTCGCCTCGCCGGTGCAGAACCCGCATCGATGACTCGCTGAAGGCTTGACGGATTCAAGCAACTCAGACTCTACTTTTTGTAGGGGTTTAAATGAATGTTGCTCAGCGACCTTCTTGAGAAAGATGAAGCGCGCGTTACAGGCGCGCTGAACGTTGATATTACCGCGCTGTCGATGGACAGCCGCAAGGTCGTGCCGGGCGCGCTTTTTGCTGCGCTGCAAGGTGTGAAATATGACGGCACGGCTTTCGTCAACGAAGCGCTCACCTGCGGTGCCAGCGCCATTCTTTCCGGCAAGCCTGCGCCCGCCGGTCATCTTGCATCGATACCATGGATTGAGGCGCAGGAACCGCGCCAGCTTCTCGCAAAAATTTCCGCGCGCTTTCATGGCCGCCAGCCGAAGACGATTGTCGGTATCACCGGCACCAGCGGCAAGACATCTGTCGCGAATTTCTTGCGGCAGATTTATACTTTCTGCGGTTATTCGGCCGCCAGCCTCGGCACGCTCGGCGTCGTCACGCAGCAGGGGCAAAGTTACGGCTCTCTGACAACACCGGACCCGATCGCGATGCACTGGCTGCTCGCGCAACTGGCGCAAGGCAATATCACGCATGTGGCGCTGGAAGCGTCTTCACACGGGCTCGATCAGTACCGCCTCGATGGCGTAAACTTCACGGCAGGCGCGTTCACCAACCTGACGCGCGACCATCTTGATTATCATCCGACGATGGACGATTACCTGCGTGCGAAGCTGCGCCTTGTAAATGAATTGCTGCCGCCGGGTGCGCCCTTCGTTGTTTCGGCCGACAGCCCTTACGCGGAAGATTTCATCAACGCCGCGCGGCAGCGAAAATTAAAATTGCTGACGGTGGGAGCAGGCGGCGAAGATCTTCATCTCATTTCGCATGACCGTTTGCCGCAAGGGCAGCGGCTTTCGCTCGGCGGTCCGTGGGGCCGCGCGGAAGTGATGCTGCCGCTGATCGGCGATTTTCAGGCGGCGAATGTGCTGGTTGCGGCAGGCCTTGCGATCGCGACGGGCTGCGAACACGCAAAAGTTTTCGCCGCGCTCGAGCAGATGTCCGGCGTCAAGGGACGCATGGAAAAGGTCGGCGAATATCATGGCGCCGGTATTTACGTCGATTATGCGCACAAGCCCGACGCGCTCGCCAAGCTGCTCGACAGCATGCGGCCTTATACGCAGGGCAAGCTCGTCGTCGTGTTCGGGTGCGGTGGTGACCGCGACCCCGGCAAGCGCCCGCTGATGGGCACCATCGCTTCGGAAAAAGCGGACATCGTCATCGTCACGGATGATAATCCGCGCACGGAAAATGCGGCGCAGATCCGCAGTTCCATTCTCGAGGCCGCACCAAAGGCCATTGAAATTCCCGACCGTGCGCAGGCGATCAAGGAAGCGGTGGCGCGCATTGCGGAAGGTGATATCCTCGTCGTGGCAGGCAAGGGCCATGAAACAGGACAGATTATCGGGACGGACATGTTGCCATTTTCAGATCATGATGTGATCAGCGCCGCGCTGGGCAGTGCAGCGGCATGACGGCAGCGCTGTGGACGTTTGAAGAACTGGCCGATGCTGCCAAGGGTAAATTTACCGCTCCGGCGCAAGGCGAAATTACCGGCCTCTCGATCGACACGCGCACCCTAAAAAACGGCGAAGCCTTCGTTGCGCTGAAAGGCGATCGCTTCGACGGGCATGATTTTGTCGCCGCTGCTTTTAAAGCGGGCGCTTCTTTTGCGATCGTGCGCGAAGATAAATTGTCTTCATTGCCGCAGGGCAATTATCTCATCGTCGATGATGTCGAGGAGGCGGTGCGCCGTCTCGCGCGCGTGCGTCGTGCGCAGTCGAAAGCGAAAATCGTCGCCGTCACAGGGTCGGTCGGAAAAACCGGCACGAAAGAAATGCTGCGCCTTGCCCTGTCGAAATCGGGCGTGACGCATGCCTCCGTTGCCTCGTTCAACAATCACTGGGGTGTTCCCTTATCGCTGGCGCGGATGCCGCGCGACGCCGAGTTTGCGATTTTCGAAATCGGCATGAACCATTCCGGCGAAATCACGCCGCTGGTTGCGATGGTAAAACCGCATGTCGCCATCGTGACGACGGTTGCCGCCGTGCATCTCGAATTTTTCAAGAATGTCGAAGAGATCGCCGAAGCGAAGGCAGAAATTTTCTCCGGCCTCGAAAAAGGCGGCGTCGCGCTCATTAACATCGACAACGACTATGCGCCCATTCTTTTAAAGCGCGCAGAAGAACACGGCGCCAAGATTGTTCGCTTCGGCGAAAAACCGGAAGCGGAAGCACGTTTGTTGCAGGCTGTTTTGAAGCCATCGCAATCGCATCTGGCGGCGTCAATTTTCGGTACAGAGATTGCATATAAAGTCGGTGTCCCGGGGCGGCACATCGCGCAAAATTCGCTTGCTGTTCTGGCCGCCTGTTCGCTGATGGGGGCCGACCTAGCGCTCGCCGCGCTCAGCCTTGCGGATATCAAGGCCAATCGCGGCCGCGGTGCGCGCATCGAGCTGGAGCTTGGCGATGCCGGCTCCTTCCTGCTGATCGACGAAAGCTATAACGCCAACCCCACATCCATGCGCGCGGCGCTGGCTTTGCTGGGCGATGCCAAGCCGAACCACGGCGGGCGGCGCATCGCGGTTCTGGGCGACATGCTGGAACTTGGAGAGCAGGGCGCTCCGCTTCATGCTGGCCTGTCCGATGCCGTACTGGGCGCAAAAGTCGACCGCGCTTACCTTGTTGGCCCGTTGATGGGCACGCTTTGGCAGAGCTTGCCTATTGATTTAAGGGGCGCTTATGCGCATCAATCGGCGGAGATTGAGCAGCCCTTGATTGAGGCCATTCGCCCCGGCGATGTGGTGATGGTGAAGGGTTCGCTGGGTTCGAAAATGGGGCCGGTTGTGGAATCGCTGATCGCGCGTTTCGGCAAACCCGCCTGACGGGGGATTAATGCTTCAGCTTTTAAGCGCGTGGGAAAACCAGTTTCAGGTTTTGAACCTGTTCCGCTACATTACATTCCGCACCGGCGGCGCGACGATCTCTGCGCTCGCATTCGTTGTCCTGTTCGGCCCGGCGATCATCGCCAAGCTGCATGTAAAGCAGGGCAAGGGCCAGCCGATCCGCGAAGACGGCCCGAAAAGCCACATTGCCAAAAGCGGCACGCCGACCATGGGCGGGCTGATGATTTTATCCGGCATCGTGTTTTCTGTTTTTCTCTGGGCTGATTTCACGAACCGCATCATCTGGGTGGTGCTGATGGTGACAGTCGGCTTCGGACTGATTGGTTTTTACGACGATTACCTCAAAGTGAAAAAAAGAACGTCGAGCGGTTTCAGCGGCAAACAAAGATTGCTGGCGGAATTTTTCTTTGCCGGTCTCGCCTGTTTTCTTTTGATCACGAATGGTGCGCCGCCGGTAAATACATCCCTTTCGGTACCGTTCGTTAAAGAAGCGCTGGTGAATTTCGGCTGGTTCTATCTTGCTTTCGCCGCTTTCGTAATTGTCGGCGCGGGCAACGCTGTGAACCTGACAGACGGTCTCGATGGTCTGGCCATCGTGCCGGTAATGATTGCCGCCGCCAGCTTCGGCATGATCGCCTATCTGTGCGGCAACGTGGTGTTCGCAAATTATTTGCAGGTGATGCATACGCCGGGCACGGGAGAACTCGCCGTCATCTGCGGCGCGGTGATCGGCGCGGGGCTGGGGTTCCTCTGGTACAATGCGCCGCCCGCGCAGATTTTTATGGGCGATACCGGATCGCTGGCGCTGGGTGGTTTGCTCGGCACCATCGCGGTGGCAACGAAACATGAAATCGTTCTCGCCATCATCGGCGGTATTTTTGTGATGGAAGCGGTGTCGGTGATCATGCAGGTCGCGTCGTATAAGCTGACCGGCAAACGCATTTTCAAAATGGCGCCGATCCACCACCACTTTGAACAGCTCGGCTGGTCGGAACCGCAGGTCGTCATGCGCTTCTGGGTGATCGCAGTCGTGCTGGCGCTGATCGGTCTCTCTACGCTCAAACTAAGATAATGATTTCGCTTCACCACGCGCGCGGCAAAAACTTTGCCCTGTTCGGGCTGGGCGGTTCCGGTATCGCGACGGCCAAAGCGCTGCTGGCGGGCGGTGCGAAAGTATCCGTGTGGGATGACAACGAAACCGGCCGCACAAAAGCAAAATCCGAAGGCCTTGATGTTGTCGATCTTGATAATGCCGACTGGAGTGCGTTCGATGATTTTGTTCTTAGTCCCGGTGTGCCGCTGACGCACCCGCAACCGCACTGGACTGTCGACAAGGCGCATGCGGCGAATAAGGAAATCATAGGCGACATCGAACTCTTCTGCCGCGAGCGGAAGCATTCGTTTCCGCGTGCGAAACTTGTTGCCATCACCGGCACCAACGGTAAATCGACGACGACGGCGCTGACCGCGCATATCTTGCGCGAAAACGGTTTGCATGTTGAAATGGGCGGCAATATCGGCCGCCCCGCGCTCGATCTTAACGCAGGCGACGATAAAATTTTCGTTCTCGAATGTTCGTCCTACCAGATCGATCTTGCACACTCGCTCGATCCCGATGT
>JAZKID010000024.1:13903-19785 GCA_040385045.1 Pseudomonadota bacterium
AACATTATGCCGATGTAAAAGAGCGGCTGATTACGGGTGTAAGAGACAAGCAGAACGCCATCATCGGCATCGATGATCCGCACGGCAACCAGATTGCCGAACGTATCCGCATGCATGGCGTTGCGCCGCAAATGATCACTGTGATCGGCGAAATCCATCACGGCATCTGGCTAAAAGGCAGCACACTGATCGAAAGCATTGACGGCGAAGAACATCTCCTGATCGATCTGAACACGGCGCCGAATTTGCGCGGTACACATAATGCGCAGAATGCCGCTTGCGCCTATGCTGCCGCGCGTGCTTGCGGTGTGTCGCCGCAGGTTATCGTCCGCGCCATGCAGACATTCCCGGGCCTCGCGCATCGCATGCAACGGATCGGCAGTATCGGTAAGGCGCAGCTTGTCAACGACAGCAAGGCGACGAACGCGGATGCTGCGGCAAAAGCGCTGGCGAGCTTCGACACTATTTACTGGATTGCGGGCGGCAAACCGAAGACAGGCGGTATTGCGTCCCTTAAGACTTTTTTTCCGATCATCCGTCATGCCTATCTGATCGGCGAAGCGGCCGAAGACTTTGCCAGAACGCTGGAAGGGCATGTGCCGGTGACGATTTCGCAAACTGTCGACGAGGCCGTTCAGCAGGCGGCGCGTGATGCGCAGGGCTCTGATAGCGCGAATCCTGTTATCCTGTTTTCGCCCGCCTGCGCCTCGTTCGATCAGTTCAGGAATTTTGAAGAACGCGGCGATGCTTTCACGGCAGCCGCAAAAGCGATCGAGGGATTTAGAAAAGCAAACTGATGGCCAGCCGCGCGCACAAGACACGTTTTACGGAATGGTGGTGGACCGTCGACAAAACCATGCTGTTCATAGTGCTGGTGCTGATGGCCTGTGGTTTTGTGCTCTCATTAGCCGCGTCACCGCCTATAGCACTCAAACGCTCGCTTCCCGCTTTCTATTATGTCCAGCGCCATGCCATCTTCCTGATGCCGTCGATCGCTGTGATGATCGCGACCTCTTTCCTCAGCCCGCGGATGATCCGCCGCACCAGCCTGATCGTGTTCGGCTTTGCTTTCCTTGGCCTGCTGGCAACGCTGGTTTTCGGCTCCGATGTCAAAGGCGCGTCGCGCTGGCTAAACATCGGCTCGTTCTCGGTGCAGCCGTCGGAATTCATCAAGCCATCTTTCATTGTCATCGCCGGCTGGCTGATGGCGGAAGCGATGCGCCGCCCGGGTTTCCCGGGTAATCTTATTACATTTATCATGTTGATGATCGTCATCGCGCTCTTCATGCTGCAACCGGATTTCGGGCAGACGACGCTGATCACGATGATCTGGGCTGGCATGTTTTTTATCGCCAGCATGCCGTGGTTCTGGGTGCTGATGACGGGCGCGGCGGCGAGCGGCGGTCTTGCCGCAGCTTATACGATGTTGCCGCACGTGCAGAGCCGTATCGACCGTTTCTTTCACGGTACAGGCGATAACCTTCAGGTGAACACGGCGGTTGCCAGTATTTCGCATGGCGGCTGGTTTGGCGTCGGCCCGGGTGAGGGCATTGTGAAACGCTCCTTGCCCGACAGTCACACCGATTTTATTTTCGCAGTTGCGGGTGAGGAATTCGGTATCCTGCTCTGCATTCTCATCGTGCTGATTTTCATGTTCATTGCGCTGCGCGGCCTGCGCCACGCCATCAAGATAGATGATAATTTCACGCGTCTCACGGTGTCAGGCCTCACATTCCTGTTCGGCCTGCAGGCAATGATTAACATGTCGGTGAACCTCAATCTCATTCCGGCGAAAGGCATGACGCTGCCGTTCATTTCTTACGGCGGCTCGTCGATGATTGCGGGCGCGTTTGCCATGGGTCTGCTGCTGGCGCTAACGCGTCGCCGTTCCGGCGGCTCCACGCGCAGCATTCCAAAACCGCAATTTCCTGCAGGGAAACGCGCATGACCATGCGTGTCGCACTGCTGGCGGCAGGCGGCACGGGCGGGCATCTGTTTCCCGCGCAGGCGCTGGCCGTCGAGTTGAAATTGCGCGGCTGGACAATCCATCTCGCAACGGATGAACGTGCCGACAGTCAAGATTTCCCGGCGAATGAAATTCATATCATTCCTTCCGATACGGTGCGTTCGAAAAATCCAATCAGGCTGGCACGCACTGCAATCAGTCTTGCACTTGGTGTGCTGAAAGCGCGCCGCGTTCTGAAGAAAATAAAAGCGGATGTCGCCGTCGGTTTCGGTGGTTATCCCAGCCTGCCACCCCTTTATGCGGCAAACATGTTACGCATCCCGAGCATCATTCATGAAGCAAATGCCGTTCTTGGCCGCGCCAATAAAATCCTCGCGCCGAAAGTCACGGCCATCGGCCTTGCTGCCGAAAATACCGCCCTGCTTGAAGACGGCTGGCGCGCCAAGGCGCGCGTGGTCGGCATGCCGCTGCGCGAAGCGGTTCTGAAGGCCGCGAGCCAGGAATTTGTGCCGCCGGGCGATAATGGTGAGATCCGCCTGCTTGTTTTCGGCGGCAGCCAGGGCGCGCGGATTTTTGCCGATGTCGTGCCGGAAGCACTTGGCCGTCTGTCGCATGAAACGCGCGCGCGTATCGCCCTTGTGCAGCAGACGCGCGGCGAGGATCTTGCGCGGGCCGAAGCCGCAATCGCACTGCTTGGGCTCAAAAGTGCTGAAATTGCGCCGTTTTTCAAGGATTTGCCACAACGTATTGCGGATGCGCATCTGGTCGTCTGCCGCTCCGGCGCGTCCACGGTGAATGAGCTGACGGCGATTGGCCGCCCAAGCATCCTCGTGCCGCTGCCGCATGCCCTTGATAACGACCAGCTCAGGAATGCCCAGCGCCTCGGCGCGGCGGGCGCGGCCATTATCGCCGAGCAGAAAGAGTTGACGAGCGAGCGATTAAGCGCTCTTTTTTCTCTCACGCTGCAGGATTCCCTGTGGATGGAGAACTGCGCGCGGGCGGCGAAAAGTATCGGCCGCCCTGATGCTGTCAAATTGTTGGCCGATCTTGTCGAAGAGACGGCGTCGAAAACTGAAGGGATGAAAAGGCAGGCCTCATGAAATTACCGCAGAATGTCGGCCCTCTTCATTTTATCGGCATCGGCGGCATCGGCATGTCCGGAATTGCCGAAGTGCTCATCAATCTCGGCTATCACGTGCAGGGCTCCGACATGTCGGAGAACACCAATGTGAAACGCCTGCGTGAAAAAGGCGCGAAGATTTCCATCGGCCATAAAGCTGAAAATCTCGGCAAGGCCGAAGTCGTCATCGTGTCGTCAGCCGTGAAGCGCGACAACCCGGAACTGATGGCTGCGCGCGAAGCGCATTTGCCGGTTGTACGCCGTGCCGAAATGCTGGCCGAACTGATGCGCCTGCGCTCTTGTGTGGCGATCGGCGGCACGCACGGCAAGACGACGACGACATCGATGGTTGCCGCCCTGCTCGAAGCAGGCGGCTTCGACCCGACGTTCATCAACGGCGGTATCGTCAACGCTTACGGCACCAATGCGCGCCTCGGCACCGGTCAGTGGATGGTTGTTGAAGCGGATGAGAGCGATGGCACCTTCGTCAAACTGCCAGCCGATGTCGTGGTTGTCACCAATATCGATCCTGAACATCTCGATCATTACAAGGATTTCGAAGACGCCAAAAAATCTTACATTCAGTTCGTCGAAAATATTCCGTTCTATGGTTTCGCGGTGATGTGTATCGATCATCCGGTCGTGCACCAGCTGGTCGGCAAGATTGAAGACAAGCGCGTCATCACTTACGGCGAAAACCCGCAAGCCGACGCGCGCCTGTTCAACATCACGCATAAAGGCATCCGCACCAATTTCGAGATTGCCTTCACCGATCGCAAAAGCGGTGTGACGCGTATTATTTCTGATCTTTCCATCCCAATGCCCGGCCATCACAATGCGCTGAACGCAACAGCTGCCGTCAGCGTTGCCGCGCAACTCGGTATTCCCGATGCGGACATTCGCAAAGGCCTGATGAGTTTTGCCGGTGTGAAGCGTCGCTTCAGCTATATTGGCGAATGGAATGGCATCAGCATTATCGATGATTACGGCCATCATCCGGTCGAGATTGCTGCCGTGCTGCGTGCGGCGCGCAATGTTTCGGAGAAAAAAGTCATCGCTGTCGTGCAGCCGCATCGCTACACGCGCCTTCAGGGCCTGTTCAACGACTTCTGCACCTGTTTCAACGATGCAGATGTTGTCATCGTCGCTGACGTTTATGCGGCAGGCGAGCAGCCGATCGAAGGCGCGATGCGCGACGATCTCGTGCAGGGCTTGAAAGCGCACGGGCATAAAAATGTCATGCCGCTCGACAAACCTGAGGATCTCGCGCGCCTTGTGCGCGAGATCGGAGGCAAAGGCGATTTCGTCATCTGCCTCGGTGCCGGTTCGATCACGCAATGGGCCGCATCCCTGCCTGCAGAACTGGCGCAGAAGGCGGCGTGATGGCGAAAAAAACCTGTCTCGTCGTCCGCCATGTGAATTTCGAAGGCCTTGGTATGCTGTGCGACATCCTGCGCGAGCGCAATTATGAATTTCGTTATGCCGATGCGGCGAGTGACAATGTCTGCTGCGAAAAAGCGCTCGACGATGATCTGATGATCGTGCTCGGCGGTCCGTTCGGCGTTTATGAAGCCGATAAATATCCATTCATCAAAAAAGAAATCGACTGCATCAAGAAACGTCTCGATTCCAACAAGCCGTTACTTGGCATTTGCCTCGGTGCGCAAATGATGGCAACGGCGCTTGGTGCAAAGGTTGCGTTCAGCGGCGGAAAAGAAATCGGCTGGCACGGCATCAAGCTGACAGATGAAGGAAAAAAATCTTTACTGGCACCGCTCGAAGGTCAACCCGTCCTGCACTGGCACGGCGACAATTGTGAAATGCCGAAAGATTGCATTAAGCTTGCCTATAATGATTTTTGTCCCGTGCAAGCGTTTCAGGTTGCGCCGCATCAGCTCGGCCTGCAATTCCATATGGAAGTGGAAGCGGGTCGGATCGAGCGCTGGATCGAAAGCAGCGAAGAGAGTTTAAAACTTGCGGGCCTGACGAGCGACGATGTGCGCGCCCAGGCGATCGAGCATGGCGAAGCCGCGTTTGCCGTCGGCAACACAATTTTCAACAACTGGTTCGATCATATTGAGGCGCGCGCATGAGTCTGCTGCAGGAATTGCAAAACAAATTGCCGAATCTGCGCGGTACGCTGCAGGGCGCGTTCCCGATGGCGCAGGTGTCGTGGTTTCGCACCGGCGGGCCTGCTGAAGTTCTGTTTTCGCCAGCTGACGAGCAAGACCTCATCGATCTGCTGAAAATTCTTCCAGCTGAAGTGCCAGTTACAGCAGTCGGCCTCGGCTCCAATTTGATCGTGCGCGAGGGCGGCATTAAAGGCGTTGTTATTCGCTTGTCTGCCAAAGGTTTCGGGCAGATTTCGGCCCTTGAAGATTTTCAGGTCCGCGCAGGCGCGGCGTCGCCCGATGTGCGCGTTGCTAAAGCGGCGGCGGAAGCGGGTGTCGCTGGCCTTGCATTTTATCGCGGCATTCCCGGCTCCATCGGCGGTGCGCTGCGCATGAACGGCGGTGCTTACGAGCGCGAGACGAAAGATGTCGTCGTGGAAGCGCGTGCCGTCGATCGCAGCGGCAACATGCACGTTCTGAAAAATGCCGATTTCGGTTTTACTTATCGCAGCACCAAAACGCCGCCCGACTGGATTTTTACCGAGGCAGTGTTTCAGGGCGAAGCGGGTGACCGCGATACAATTACAAAGCAGATGGAAAGCATTCAGGAAAAACGCGAACAGACGCAACCTATCAAGACACGTACGGGCGGCTCGACATTCAAAAATCCGCCGAATGGCAAAGC
>JAZKID010000024.1:19795-20487 GCA_040385045.1 Pseudomonadota bacterium
GGCAGCTCATCAACGAAGCAGGTGGACGGGGACTTCGTGTCGGTGGCGCGCATATGTCGGACATGCATTGCAACTTCATGATCAACGATGAAGGCGCCACTGCTTATGATATCGAAACGCTGGGTGAAACCGTGCGCAAACGCGTCTTTGAAAAATCGGGCATTTTGCTCGACTGGGAAATCAAGCGCATCGGCGAGTTCGAAAAAGGCCGTGACGTCGAAATTTTTAAAGCCAAGGGCGCAGCGGCATGACCAGACACGTCGCCGTTATCATGGGTGGGTGGTCATCCGAACGTGAAGTGTCGCTGAATTCCGGGGCACAATGTGCCGAAGCGATCGAAAGCCTCGGTTTTCGGGTCACGCGCATCGATATGCAGCGCGATATTGGTCAGGCTCTCGAAAAAGTGAAGCCCGATGTCGCTTTTCTGGCGCTGCATGGCTCGCCCGGCGAAGACGGCACGGTGCAGGGCCTGCTCGAGTTGATGGGAATTCCCTACACGCATTCAGGCGTGCTCAGCAGCGCGCTGGCGATGGATAAATCCCAAGCCAAGATCGTGTTGGAAAAGGCTGGCGTGCCTGTGGCACAAGGCAAAATCGTGCAACGGCGCGATGCGGCGAAGAAGCATGTGATGAAGCCGCCTTACGTACTGAAGCCCAATACGGGCGGCTCCTCGGTCGGCACCGTGAACGCGG
>JAZKID010000024.1:20497-24967 GCA_040385045.1 Pseudomonadota bacterium
CCTCGGTCGGCGTTTTTATCGTGCCGGAAGACCAGGAGCACCCGCCACAAGAGTTAACGCGGGCCGACTGGGAGCATGGCGAAGAATTTTTGGCCGAGCGATTCATTCCCGGGCTGGAATTGACCTGCGCCGTGATGGGTGATGTGGCTCTGGGCGTTATCGAAATCGTCCAGAACGCCCGTTTCTACGATTATGAGTCAAAATACGCGCCCGGGGGATCTAAACACATTCTTCCGGCGCGAATTAAACCGAATATTTACCAAGAAGTTCAACAGTTAGCCTTGAGTGCGCATCGTGCCTTGGGCTGCCGTGGGGTAACTCGTAGCGATTTTCGTTACGACGACCGGGCAGGCAAAGGGGAAGTGGTGTGCCTTGAGGTGAACACGCAACCCGGCATGACGCGAACGTCGCTTGTGCCAGAACTCGCTGCTCACGCAGGGCATTCCTTCCAAGATCTGGTGCGCTGGATTTTGGAGGATGCATCGTGCAATCGCTGAGCAAATTGTCGCACAAAGTCGCCGTTTCGGCGATGCCGCGACTCTTTGGCCTGAAAAAAGCAACGAAGCGCAACAGCAAATCCAAACGTAATCTCGGCCACTTCTCTTCTGTATCAACGCGTGGGCCGCGCAAGATTTTAAAAGTCGAGCGCCCGGGCTGGCGCGACAAATTCCGCCGCGGCGATGCGCCGATGAGCAAAGCCATCACCGCCATGATCGGCTTCTACGCCGTGATCGGCGTTTATGGTCTCATTCTCGGCGATGCCTTTTCGAAAGTGTCCGACAGCATTGTCGGCAGCCTTGCATCGACGGCGCAATCGGCAGGCTTTGGAATCACCGAAGTGCGCGTCGCGGGTGGTTCGCGTCTCACCAGTGATGAAGTGACGGGTCTTCTCGGTTTGCAAAAAAATGCATCCGCGCTGACGCTGAATGTGAATGCGGCGCGCGAACGCTTTCTCGATATTCCATGGATCCAGTCGGCTTCGGTACGTCTGTTGATGCCGGGCACGCTGGAAGTCACTTTAATCGAACGTGCTCCGTATGCTCTTTGGCAGCGCGCCGGCAAGGTGATGATGCTTGACAAGGAAGGCCGCAAGATCGGCGCTTACACCGATGTGCGTTTTTCTGCTCTGCCGCTCGTCGTCGGTACGGGCGCGGATGAGCAGGCCGTCGCGCTGCTTGGGGAATTGTCCAATTATCCGGCCCTGCAATCGCGCCTGCGCGCAGCGATTTACGTCGGCAGCCGCCGCTGGAATCTCAAGTTCAACGACGGCATCGATGTGAAATTGCCGGAGCATAATTTCAAAGCCGCGCTTGCGACGCTGTCCGGTCTCGACAAGGACAACGCGCTTCTCAACCGCGATATTTCAATCGTCGATCTGCGCCTGCCGGATCGCGTGATTGTCCGCATGACCGAAGGGGCTGCCAGAGACCGCCTCGACATGCTGAAAATGAAAGCCGGAAGTTATAACAAGCCCGCGCCGGTCGAAGCGCCGAAACCGCAAGGAAATCCGGCATGAGCCCATTGTTACGCAAAAGCAGCCGCCTGAAACCATTGTCGCCGAAACGTTCGACGACTGTGACGGTACTTGATGTCGGCTCCTCCAAAATTGTCTGCGCCATCGCGAAGCTGCGGCCGATCGATGCCTCGAACATGTTGCCGAACCGCACGCATACTGTTGATCTCATCGGCCTCGGCCATCACCGCGCGCGCGGCATCAAGTCAGGCGTCATTGTCGATATGGATGCGGCCGAACAATCAATCCGTCTTGCTGTTGATGCCGCCGAGCGTATGTCGGGCCTTACCATCGAAAGCCTAATCGTCAATGTTTCCGCCGGCAGGCTTTCATCCGAAGCTTATGCCGCGTCTGTCGCAATCGACGGTCATGAAGTTGAAGACGCCGATATTCGCCGCGTGCTTGAAGCAGGCTCGGCGCATTCGCTGCGTGATGGGCGTTCTGTCGTTCACTCACTCCCGGTTGGTTTCTCGCTTGATGACGCCGGTTCGATTCGCGATCCGCGCGGCATGCTGGGGGAGTCTCTCAGCGTCGACATGCATGTGGTCACGGCCGATAGCGCGCCGATCCGCAATATTCTTCTCTGCGTCGAACGTTGCCATCTGCACGTCGATGCAATTGTTGCGACGCCTTATGCATCAGGCCTTGCCGCGCTTGTCGATGATGAAGCCGAACTCGGCGCCTGCGTCATTGATTGCGGCGGCGGCACAACGACGATGGCCGTGTTCCAGAACGGCCGCTTCATTCATGCCGACGGTATTCCGGTCGGCGGACATCACATCACGACAGATATCGCGATGGGCCTGTCGACGCCGATCAATCAGGCCGAGCGTCTGAAAACATTGCATGGTTCGCCGCTGCCTTGCCCGTCGGATGATCATGAATTCCTCACGGTTGCGCAAACCGGCGACGATGCCGATGCCGTGCAAGTTCCGCGCGCGCAGCTTGTAAAAATCATCCGCCCGCGCGTCGAGGAAATTCTCGAACTCGTGCGCGACCGTTTGCGTAGCAGTGGCTTCCTGTCTCAGGCCGGGCGCTGCGTCGTTTTGACGGGCGGCGCCTCGCAGCTGACAGGTCTTGGCGAAGTCGCACGCCGTATTTTAGGGCGGCAGGTTCGCATCGGCCGACCCTTAGGCATTTCAGGTTTACCGGAGCTCGCCAAAGGGCCGAGCTTCGCAACGGTTTTCGGCCTCACCATTTACCCGCAGATTGCGCAGATCGAACAGATCGAGCCGCGCAAGATGCGCCAGTTGATGACGGGGACGGACGGATACATGGCCCGCATGGGCACATGGATCCGCGAGAGTTTTTAACCGGCACGAGGGCTTGCCCGAACTGCCAAAATGGAAATGCAGCAACAGGATCAGTTGTTGTCTAACGAATGAAAAAAAGAGGGTGTCATGACTATCAATCTTAAACTGCCGGAAATAACCGAGCTGAAGCCGCGCCTGATGGTGTTCGGCGTCGGCGGCGCAGGCGGCAACGCGGTCAACAACATGATCAGCGCTGGCATGCAGGGCGTCGAATTCATTGTCGGCAATACCGACAGTCAGGCGCTCACAGCGTCGCGCGCAGACCGCATCATTCAGATGGGTGTGGCCGTTACTGAAGGTCTCGGCGCCGGTTCGCATCCTGAAGTCGGTTGCGCCGCTGCGGAAGAAACGATCGACGAAATCCGCGATCACCTCTCGAACGCGCACATGGTGTTCATCACCGCGGGCATGGGCGGCGGTACCGGTACGGGTGCCGCACCTGTCGTCGCGCGGGTTGCGAAAGAAATGGGCATCCTTACGGTCGGCGTTGTTACGAAGCCGTTCCAGTTCGAAGGCATCAAGCGCATGCGCACGGCAGAGCAGGGCATTCTTGATCTGCAAAAACATGTCGATACGCTGATCGTCATTCCGAACCAGAACCTCTTCCGCGTCGCGAATGAAAAAACGACCTTCGCCGATGCGTTTGGCATGGCCGATCAGGTTCTGTATTCGGGCGTTGCCTGCGTCACCGACCTGATGGTGAAAGAAGGCCTCATCAATCTCGATTTCGCCGACGTCCGCTCCGTCATGCGCGGCATGGGCAAGGCGATGATGGGCACGGGTGAAGCGTCCGGCGAAAATCGCGCCATGCATGCGGCGCAGGCTGCCATCTCGAACCCGTTGCTCGACGATGTCGAAATGCGCGGTGCAAGAGGCCTGCTGATTTCGATCACCGGTGGTCGCGACATGACCTTGTACGAACTCGATGAAGCGGCCACCCGCATCCGCGAGGAAGTCGATCAGGAAGCGAACATCATCGTCGGCGCGACATATGATGACTCACTCGAAGGCATCATCCGCGTCTCGGTTGTCGCAACCGGCATCGAAGCGGTCGCGAAACAGGAAACGACACCGCTCGCTGCGCTGGAAACAAACCAGCGCGCGCGCCTCGGCACACTCTCACGCGCACCTGCGCCTATGACGGAGAAAGTGGAATACACACCTGCTGTTCAGGCAGAACCTGTTCCTTCGCTTCTCGATCCGGAGGTGTTGATCCGCACCATCACGCCGTCGACGGCACCTCATGTCGAAGAAACGATGACGCAGCAAACATTCGAGCACACATTCGAAGCAGAAACTTTCTTCGCGCCGGAACCCGCGCGCCCGGAAAGCCGCAATGTCCGTATGCCGCGCGTCGACGAGCTGCCGCTCGTCGCGCAGCGCCAGATCGAAGCCAGCAAAACGGAACCGCAACAACCGGCGCTCGAAGAAAAGCGCACCGGCCTGCGTGACCGCCTTGCAGCTCTAGGCTTTGGCCGCAAACAGGAAGACGAAGAAACGCACCAGGAACCAAGCTTTGCCCTGCCGCGCGTCGCCGCTCCGCCGATCGCAAGACCGGCGCAAGGCGACACACGCCGCACGGGCCATGAGACTGCTGCGCGACCCGCCGATGCTGACACCCAACAACGGCCGGCGCCGCGTGCG
>JAZKID010000024.1:24977-27620 GCA_040385045.1 Pseudomonadota bacterium
ATCTGGAGATCCCCGCGTTCCTCAGACGCAGCCAGTAATTCGTTTCAGAGCAGACTGAAAAGCACCGGGCGATGAGTCCGGTGTTTTTTATTTGTATTTTCAATCTGAGAAACGCTTGCAATATTCTAGTGAGATCCCCGCGCAGGCAGGGATCTAGTTTTACATGAAAGCTGGATCGCTATATCGCCTGTCGGCACAGGCTCCTCGTAATGACGAGCCAAACCGTCATCCCATTCATATCGGGCTTGCCCGATATGTACATGACAATGCACAAGCCGGAAATATCCGGCTTGTGAAAGCGGGGATCTATTGCTGGCACATCTTTTTCTTTTCATAATCTACGCATAAACTCAGCGCATGAATGTCTGGTTCTGGCTTTTTCTTATTCTGCCACCGCTCTTCGTTTTCAGCGCGAAGCCGGAAAATTCGGTAGCGTGGCGTAATAACAGATTACTATTGGCCGTGGTTATAGCTTATGGCACATTAGCTGTAGGCGCTTATTTTGAAGAGCAGTACCAACAAGAAATTATAAACACATTTCTTGAGCAATATCCAAAATGTATCGATACGCTTTGTGTAGGTAAACCCGTAGGCCACGGCTTATCTGAAGTTATTATAATTGCGACTGGCTGGGTCGCTGCATTTTTTATTACTGGCTTGTATGAACTGATATGGCGTACTTACTATTCGCGTCGTGTTCGGTTGATGAATTATGCATTCGGCGAAAACCTTATGAGCAATATAATTCTAATTCTTGCTGTTCTCGCTATATACCCGACTTACATTATCATGTGGATATGGTTTGATATATTTTAATCCCAAACGTATCTGCTCGATGTTTCATCATATTTGGCTTCAGCTTTAAAATTTGTGGCCCATCTGCCAATAACGTCATAATAATTACCGCCATGCTCTGTTTTTTTCAGCATTTCTGCCGTCGCCTTATTTGGGTTTGATGTGCCTATCTCTTTTTCTCGTTCGCTAAATATATCTGTGATTGTATCTTTGAATTTAAAGTCAACACTTCCCTCGATTGCCATAACTCCGTTTTTGTGCTGAACATTGCCTGTAAATTGACCGCTTACAGTTGCTTTGCCAAAGGCAAATATAAAATTTTCAAAATCGTAACTGGCATTAAAAATGTAAGTAAATTTTCCTGATGGATGTTTTCTTGCTTCGTCGATGATTTGTGCTTTCAGCCTTTCGCTTGGCGTTTTTCCGTTTCGAATAATTTTATAATTATAAAAATTTATAAGACCTAATAAATTTCCTGTCTTGGCCAAATCTATAGGCTCGCTATTGCCGAAAAAGAATTGATTAAGGAAGTCCGCTGTATTCCATCGATTGAATATTTTGGAAGGAATCTCGCCGACCAGTTCCTGATAAGCAAATTCCGTCTCGCCTTCGATGTAGGGTTCTGCTGTGCATCTGCAGTTGTAACCTTCGCCCGGATGCCCAACTTCAGGCGGCTCGTCCCATGAAAAAATCTTTCCTTCATTTTCGGCATGTGACGCGCGCACTTTTTCATCGCCTGCTGTATGCCAGATGTAATGCGTGGTCGAATGACCGCTTCGTGCTTCTTCTTTCGCTTCAAGCGCGAGGTTTAAGCTGCGCTCGACTGGCACGCCGCGGCGGATATAAAGTTCGAAGGCATGTCTGTAGGCTCTGGTTTCAAGCAGGTGCATGGCGATATGATAAGACTGCTGGCCGAGGCGTGGATAAGCTCAGTATTTCAGCCTGTAACAAACCGTCATTGCAAAGCTGGATTCGGTCGATAATTCATATTTCAAGGTTAAAACCTTGTATTTCAATGGTTTAAGATATCATTTGTAACAATTTGCCGATTTTCGTGATGTGCGTTGCAACAAGAAATAGGGCTTTCTTTTCCAAGGCTTGCTAAGTCTGAGGCGGGTTTTGCGGGAGTTTCGAATCTTTGATGGTTTGAAGCACATCGCGCGGGGTTAAAGGGGCAACGTTTGGGTATCTGGCAATCAACGCTTGCGAAAGCTGTCACGCTTTCCGGTATCGGTGTTCACAGCGGTAAAGCTGTCACGATCACGTTGCGCCCTGCTGCACCCAATACCGGCGTTGTTTTTCAAAGCGCAGAAAAAACAGAACAGCTTCCTGCCATCATTGCGCGTCTTGCCGATACTGAACTTGCCGTCACCATCGGCACGAAAGACAGCCTGAACGTTTCAACCATTGAACATCTGATGGCGACGTTCAGCGGTCTTGGTGTGGATAACGTGCTCGTAGAAATTCACGGCAACGAAGTGCCTATTCTCGATGGCTCGGCCATGCCGATTGTCGAGGCGATTGACGAAGCCGGCATCATGGCGCAAAGCGCGCCCCGCCGCGTCATCGAAGTTTTGAAGCCTGTCCGCATCGATAACGGCCACCAGTGGGCGGAGCTGACGCCATATGATGGTTTCGCTGTCGATATCGATATCGATTTCCGCCACGCAGCGATCAATCGCCAGCGTCTCGTGCTCGACATCACACCGCAGAATTTCCGCAAGGAAATCGCTTCCGCGCGCACATTCGGTTTCATGCAGGATGCCGTGCGTCTGCGCGCTGCCGGTTTCGGCCTTGGAGCATCGACACACAACACGGTCATACTCAGCGAGGACGGCGTTCTCAATG
>JAZKID010000024.1:27630-29341 GCA_040385045.1 Pseudomonadota bacterium
TTCGCTATGCTGACGAGTTCGTCCGCCACAAGGCGCTGGATGCTGTCGGCGATCTGGCGCTTGCGGGGCTGCCGCTCCGCGCCATGTATAAATCCTATCGTGGCGGCCACCGCATGAATGCCGGTATTTTAAATGCCCTGTTCATCGATCATTCGGCTTACCGCATTGTCGAACTTGCACCGGCCGTCATCAGCCGCCCGGCGCGCGCTACGGTCGGTCTGAAAGTCGCCGCGGCGACTTATACGCCTTCGCGTTAAAACCAGCCTTCTCATTCATGCAGGAACCCGCAGCCCTAGCTGCGCGTTTAGCTTGTGTATGGATATGTTTGAGAGGAAATCATGGCGCAGACAGCTCGAAAAATCGACGAAACACATTTGACGCCGGAAGATAAAAAGCTTCATCGCGATGATAAAAACAAAGCGAAAAAGCTCGATAAACAGCTTGAGGCCAGCTTTCCGGCCAGCGACCCGCCGTCCGTGACGCAGCCGGGCGGCGGCATTACAGGCCCTGAAGACGTCTAAACCGCTTCAAAACCTTGCCGCAATTGGCCTTTATGCCAGTTGTGGGTGGGGCCAAGGTTATGTTAAGCCTTGGCAAATATTGGATTTAGCGGGTCTTCTGATGTCATTGCGTCTTCTGTTCCTTGCCCTTCTGCTGGCATGCCTGCCGTTGCGGACAGCTGCTGCATTCGAGCTGCCGGGCCTATCCGATATTTTCGGCTCGAAAGAGGAAGAAGATGTCAAGCCAGCCGAGCCCGCAGAGCAGATTTTCGCGCAGGCGCAGCAGTTGCAGCAGAACCAGCAATGGAAATCAGCAGCCAAAAAATATGAAGAAATCGAGAAATATCATCCTTATTCGGAGCTGGCGAAAAAAGGCCGCTTGCAGACGGCTTATTGTTATTTCCGTGCCGACGATTTTGAATCGGCCGCGACAGCCGCCGAACGTTTCGTGACACTGCACCCGGGTTCGGAAGATATTCCTTATGCTAAATTTATCCTCGGCAGTGCTTATTACGAACTGATTCCGGATGTGACACGCGACCAGTCGCGCACACAAAAAGCACTCAACGTTTTTCAGGAAATCCTGCAGCAATATCCGAATTCAGAATATGCAGCGCAGGCCGAGCAACGCATCAACATGGCGCGCGACCAGCTGGCCGGTAAAGAAATGGATGTCGGCCGTTTTTACATCAAGCAGAAAAGCTATCTCGCTGCTGTCAATCGTTTCCGCGTCGTTGTCGAGCAATACCAGAACACGCGCCATGTCGAAGAAGCGCTTTACCGCCTTACTGAGTGCTATCTTGTGCTTGGCGTCGTGAACGAGGCGCAGGCAGCGGCCTCGGTGCTGGGCCATAACTTCCCGCAAAGCCAGTGGTACAAAGACGCTTATGCGCTCCTGCAGAGTAACGGCACGGCGCCCCCGGCAGGCGGCAATTCCTTTGGAGATTCGTGGATCACGCGTGCGTTTAAAGGCATAACAGGCTAAAATCACCGGATGCTCAGCGCTCTTGGCATCCGCGATATTGTTCTCATCGACAGGCTCGATCTCAGTTTCGCGCGCGGCTTGTCCGTTCTTACGGGTGAGACAGGTGCCGGAAAATCCATTCTTCTCGACAGTCTTGCCCTCGCCATCGGCGCGCGCGGCGATGCCGGTCTTGTGCGCAGCGGCGCCGAGATGGCGGAGCGCTTCGCCCGCCACCCCGGCGCGGTCG
>JAZKID010000024.1:29351-32750 GCA_040385045.1 Pseudomonadota bacterium
CAGGTGACGGCGACGTTCGACCTGCCGAAAAAACATCCGGCTTTTGCAATTTTGAAAGAAGCAGGCATCGACACCGAAGACGACGTGCTGATCCTGCGCCGCCAGCAACTCAGTGACGGGCGTACCAAGGCGTTCATTAACGACCAGCCGGTCACCGCGCAGATTTTAAAAAGCGTCGGCGCGCTTTTGGTAGAAATTCATGGCCAGCATGACGATCGCGCGCTGGTCGATCAGCGCATGCATCGCGCGCTGCTTGATGCTTATGGCGAACATGGCGCCGAAAAACAGAATGTCCGTTTGTTGTGGCGCAACTGGCAGCAAAGCAGGGAAGCATTGCAGGCCTTGGAAGCGCAACTCGCCGATGCGCGCCGCCAGGCTGATTATCTGCGTCATGCGTCGGAAGAGTTGACGAAGCTCGCCCCCGAAGCTGGTGAAGAGACCAGCCTCGCCGAAAAGCGCCAGACGTTGATGAACGCCGAAAAAATGACCGGTGAATTGCGCGAGGCTTTCGATGCGCTGGATAGTACAGCATCGCCGATCCAATCCCTGACATCGCTGTTTCGCAAACTGGAGCGAAAGCGCGATACGGCGCCGCAACTTCTTGGGCGCGGTACGGATGAACTCGGCAAGGCTGTCGAAGCCTTGAACGAGGCGCATACGGCGTTTGACCGCGCCTTGCGCGACAGCGATTTCGAGCCGCGCGTGCTCGAGCAGATCGAGGAACGGTTGTTTTCGTTGCGCGCGATGAGCCGCAAATATCAGGTACCTGTCGATGAACTGGCAGCATTGGCGGCTCAATATGCCAGCGAACTTGAACTGATCGATCACAGCGAAGAACAGCTCGGCAAATTGCAAAAGCAATCTGTTGAAGCAGAAAATACATATCGCAAGGCTGCCGAAAAACTGTCAGCCGCACGCAAGAAAGCGGCTTTGAAACTCGACAAGGCCGTGATGGGCGAACTCGCACCTCTCAAGCTCGAACGCGCCAAATTTATCACGGAAATTTCTACCAATTCGGACCAGCCCGGTGAAGAGGGCATCGATACTGTCGCTTTCCATGTGCAGACAAATCCCGGCACGCCACCGGGGCCGCTCATGAAAATTGCCTCGGGCGGCGAACTTGCGCGCTTTATGCTGGCACTCAAAGTCGTGCTGGCAGATGCGGGTTCTGCACCGACATTGATTTTCGATGAAATCGACACGGGTGTCGGCGGCGCTGTCGCCGAAGCTGTCGGCATGCGTCTTGCCGAACTTGCCAAGAAAGTACAGGCGCTGTGCGTCACGCATTCGCCACAGGTGGCCGCACGCGCGACATCGCATCTGCATATTTCCAAAGAACCGGTTGCGAAAAACCAGGTTGCGACGCGCGTGGTCGTGCTCGATAATACCAAGCGGCGCGAAGAAATTGCCCGCATGCTGTCGGGTGCACGGGTTACCGAAGAAGCGCGTGCCCAGGCGAAGCGCCTATTAAATTATGGCACGTAAAACCGTTCAGGCTGCCGAAGATATCAGCCAGCTCGCGCCACAAGACGCGAGAGATGAAATGACGCGTCTTGCCGATAACATCGCTGCGCACGATATTGCTTATCACCAAAACGATGCGCCGAAAATTTCGGACGCCGCCTATGATGCGCTGCGGCAGCGCTATGACGCGCTTGAAAAAACCTATCCTGAATTTACTCCCGCCAATACACCGAGTAAACGTGTCGGCGCGAAAGCTTCAGAAAAATTCAGCAAGGTTCGCCACTCTGTGCCGATGCTGTCGCTCGAAAACGCTTTCACGGAAGAAGATGTCGTCGATTTCGTCGACCGTATCCGCCGCTTTCTGAAACTGGACATAGATGAACAGATTGATTTTGTGGCAGAGCCTAAAATCGACGGCCTGTCTTGTGCTTTACGCTATGAAAAAAGTGTTCTGGTTCAGGCTGCGACGCGTGGCGATGGCGCTGTCGGTGAGGATGTCACGCAAAACGTCCGCACTCTGAAAGATGTACCGCACAAACTGAAAGGCACGGTACCGGATATCCTCGAAGTACGCGGTGAAATTTACATGCGCCATGACGAATTTGCGGCGCTCAATAAAAATCAGGAAAAAGATGGTGCACCGCCATTCGCCAATCCCCGCAATGCCGCGGCCGGGTCGTTGCGCCAGCTCGATTCAAGTATCACCGCATCAAGGCCGCTGCACTTCTTCGCCTATAGCTGGGGCGAGGTTTCGAAACTGCCTGCCGCAAAACAGTTTGATATGATCGCCGCGCTGAAAAGCTTCGGCCTGCCGGTCAATCCGCTGACAAAACGCGTCGGCAATGTCGGAGACATGATGGCCTATTATAAAAATATCGAAGAGCAGCGCAGCCAGCTTGGTTATGATATCGACGGCATCGTCTACAAACTCGACAGGCTGGAGCTGCAGGACCGCCTCGGTTTTGTCGGTCGTGCACCGCGCTGGGCGAAGGCGCATAAATTTCCGGCACAGAAAGCGATCACCGAACTTCTCGATATCGATATTCAGGTCGGGCGCACGGGTGCGCTGACGCCTGTTGCGAAACTGAAGCCGGTGACAGTCGGCGGCGTGGTTGTCTCGAATGCGACGCTGCATAATGAAGACGAAATTGCGCGAAAAGATATCCGCATCGGCGATACGGTGGTACTGCAGCGCGCGGGCGACGTCATTCCGCAAATTCTCGAAGCTCTGCTCGACAAGCGGCCGAAGAGTGCAAAGGTTTTCCTGTTTCCAACAATCTGCCCGTGCCCGCTGAAAACACCCGCTGTGCGCGCGAAAGACGAAAAGGGTGTGGAAGAAGTTGTGCGCCGTTGCACGGGCGAATGGGACTGTCCGCACCAGCGCATCGAGCATCTGAGGCACTTCGTCTCGCGCCGCGCTTTCGATATCGAAGGCCTTGGCGAAAAACAGATTTCGCTTTTTTACGATACCGGACTTGTGCGCGAACCCGCTGATATTTTCACGCTTTCAATTCGTGACGAGAAAAGCGAAAAACCGCTGAAAGAATGGGAAGGGTTTGGCGATCTCAGTGTGCAAAATCTTTTCGGTGCGGTCGAAGCGCGGCGCACAATTTCTCTTGAGCGGTTTATTTATGCACTCGGTATTCGCGATATCGGCGAAATGACTGCGCGCCTTCTGGCGCAAGCCTACGGGACATGGGACAATTTCTTCGCGGCCTGCCTCAGCGTCGCGAAAAGTGATGATCAAGCGGCGGCTGACATGGATGCGATCGAGCAGATCGGGCAGGCGGTGATCGATAGCGTGAAGGCAACATTCGCACGCGTTGAGAGTCGCGCGGCGATCGAGCGGCTTGTCGCCCAAATCACCATCCGGCCCGCCGAACAGGCGCGTGCCGATACGGCGATTGCCGGCCAGACGATTGTATTCACCGGTTC
>JAZKID010000024.1:32760-35095 GCA_040385045.1 Pseudomonadota bacterium
AAAGATGACGCGCGACGAAGCGAAAGCGCTGGCGCAGCGGCTTGGTGCAAAGGTGGCAAGCTCGGTTTCGAAAAAAACAAATCTTGTCGTCGCCGGGCCGGGTGCGGGCTCCAAGCTCAAGGAGGCGGCGGCGCTAGGCATCAGGGTTATTACGGAGGACGAATGGCTGAAGCTTTCTGGCGCAATATGATGCGTATTTTTTTGATAGCTTGTTTTTTACCGCTCTTTCTAGCGGCCGCGCAGGCTGGAAATGAAACGCCTGATGGTATCGTGAAAGCACTGTATGCGCAGCATATTGCCCTCATCAATTCTGGTCAGCCGGGCGTGCTTGCTGACAAAACCTTGCGCGAAAAGTTTCTGAATGCAGATATGGCGGAGCGGATCGAAAGTGCAGCCGTGGCGCCGGAATTCGACCCCATTCTTGATGCGCAAGATTCGGATGTGAAACGGGTCAGCGTTCATCTTCTGACGACAGGTTACGAAACAGCCGAAGTTGAGGTGGAGTTCAAGAATCTCGGCGATAGCAAGCGGCTGGTCTATTCGCTGATCCGCGAATTTGGTGCCTGGCGCATTCGCAATATCGTATCGCCCCAGAATGAGTGGAATTTACAGGATCTCTATCACGGCCCTTAAAGCGCCGTACAAATTTTGGCCAGCCACGCTGCTTCATCGGCTTTCAGTTGCGGGCCGATCTCTTTCACCACGCGAGCGTGGTAAGCATTCAACCAATTCCGCTCTTCAGCATCAAGAAGATCTGCAAGAATCAATCTTTGTTCAATCGGTGCAAGCGTCAGCGTTTCAAAGCCGTGCATCGCGCGATTGCCGCCCCTGATCTGCGCCGGATCGGTGACGAGAACGAGATTTTCGATGCGGATGCCGTAGCCGCCTGCGATATAATAGCCGGGCTCATTCGACATGATCATGCCCGTTTCCAGCTGCGGCGCGGACCGTTTTGAAATACTCGCCGGGCCTTCATGCACACCTAGATAGCTGCCAACACCATGGCCCGTGCCATGATCATAATCGAAACCGGCATTCCACAATGGCTGCCGCGCCAGCGTGTCGAGCTGGATACCGCGCGTTCCTTTCGGGAAGCGCGCCATGCTGACGGCGATCATACCTTTCAGCACCAGCGTGAAATGTTTTTTCATCTCATCCGTCGGTGTGCCGACGAAGAGCGTGCGGGTGATATCTGTCGTGCCTTCGAAATATTGCCCGCCTGAATCGAGTACGATCAGACTGTTGTCGATGAGCTTGCTGTTCGATTGCGGCGTGACACGATAATGCGCGATCGCCCCGTTTGGTCCCGAACCGCAGATCGTTTCAAACGACGTATCCTGCAACGCGCCGGTTTCATGGCGGCAGCGATAAAGCGCTTCGATCATATCCATTTCGGTCAGCCGTGCCTTGTCGGCATTTTCGAACCAGAAAAGGAAACGCGCCAATGCTGCGCCGTCGCGCCGGTGGGCAATGCGTGCACCTTCGATTTCTGTCGCATTTTTTTGCGCTTTCATCAGCGTGATCGGGTCCGTGCCTTCAACAAGTCTGGCTTTTGAGCTTTTAACGGTTTCGCTGATGGCCACAACGCTTGCACTGCTATCGACCAGCACGCTCTGGCCGTCGGCAAGATTTTTTAAAGCTGCTTTAAAATCGGCAATATCATGAAAAATGGCCTGTCCTTTTAAGGCTTCGCGGACATTGTCTTTTACCTTGCGGCTGTCCATGAAAATCTGCGCGTCATTTTCACCGATGATCGCAAAACCGAATGTCAGGGGCGTGTGCTCAATATCGTTGCCGCGGACATTGAATGTCCAGGCAAGATTATCGGTTTGAGTGACGACAAGATGTGTCGCGCCTTTTTCTTTCAACTCTTTGCGGATGCGTTGCAGCTTGGAAGCGGCGTTTTCACCGCTGTATTTTTCATCATGAAGTTTCGTGATCGAAAGCGGCGGCGGCGGGCGATTGCTCCAGAATGTGTCGAGCGGATTTTCGTCCAGCGCAACCAGGGTGACATTCTTCGGTGTTAGTACCTTACCGATCTGCTCCAGCCCGTCCCTGGTGTGCAGCCACGGGTCATAACCAAGCCGCGCACCTTGCGGCACATGCGCAATGAGCCAATCATTGACAGTCGTATCGAGCGTGCAAACAATCTCGAAAAGCTGCGCGTCGATTTCCTGCGCGGCTTGTATCGTGTAGCGTCCGTCGACAAAGGCGGCGGCTTGGGTTTTCAGCACGGCGACAAAACCCCATGAACCCGTAAAACCGGTCAGCCATTCCATGCGCATGGCGGAAGGCGGCAGAATCAGATTCTATCTTTACAGACAGATCTGTCTGC
>JAZKID010000024.1:35105-36496 GCA_040385045.1 Pseudomonadota bacterium
CAGAATTTCGTTCTGGTATTCGTCCGAGCGGGGCAGCAGGAAGCCGTCCAGCTTTTGCGTGCCAAGCCAGTTTTGCAGCGACGAGAGGCGGTCAGCATACGGCGCTTTATCGTGCATTTTTGCGGCCTGCGACATGAGATTTTCCTTTTGTTTTTTTCGAAATTTTTGTTGTGCGGATTTTCTTGACCAAAACCAGTGTCGTCCAGTCGCCGATGATCCGTTTATGGGCAAGGCTGAAGCCCGCGTTGAGATAAGTCGCGATCACGCGCTGCGCCTGCCAGTTCAAAAGACCGGACAGGATAATCGTGCCGCCGCGCGCGGTGACTTTTGCAAAATCTGCCGCCAGCAAGACCAGTGGTACAGCCAGAATATTCGCAATCACAAGCGGGTAAGGCGCGTGTGCCTGAACGATGTTATGTTTCGTTCCGTTGGCGACGAAAAGCTGAACCTTGTCGTCAAGGCCTGCGAGCTTCCGATGTCGTTTTGCAACGCGAATGGCTTCCGGGTCGAGATCGCTGGCGATCGCTTTCAGCGGCAGGGCCTTGGCGGCTGCCAGCGCAAGAATGCCGGTGCCGGTACCGATATCGAGCACGGCGATTTTATCGGCAGGAATTTTACCGCGATGCGTCTTGCACCACCTGTCGAGTTCCAGAAGACATCCGAGCGTTGTCGGGTGATGGCCGGTGCCGAAAGCGAGGCTGGCTTCAATTTCGATGGCGATTTCATTGTTGCGTTTTTTATGGCGGTCATGCGCGCCGAAAACGACGAAACGTCCGGCGCGCACGGGCGGCAAATCTTCCAGACTTTTTGCTACCCAGTCCTTGTCGTCGACAGTCTGGTATTGAAAACCGCCAAGCGTATTGTCGTTCGTCAGGCGGCGCGCCGTATTGAGAAAATCCGACTGGTCGATGCTCTGGTTGCTCCATGCTTCAAAACGCCAGACAGGCGGCGCACCTTCGAAGGCACCCGCCGCGCCGACGGGGAGAAAATGCTCGCCCTCCATCAGCTTGTCGGCCAGCAATCTGGCCTGCGTTTCGCTCAGGTCCGCAGTAATACGGTATGTTGTCATCTTCGCCTTTTGAAACATTGACAAGGAAAGCCGATATGCTGCTTGATAGCGAGAAATAAGGGGAGAAGAAAGAATGAAACTCGATTTCCGCCAGCTTTATCTGGATCGCACAGGCCGCCTCGATCGCGGCACTTTCTGGATTGCCGCGCTTATTCTGGTCGCGATTTTCTCCATCGTTCAATATATCTCCGGTTTTTTAAACGTTTCGATCATCAGCCTTTTGCCATCACGTTCCGGGCAGATGACGGCCTATATTATCAATATGCTGGTTCCGCTGTTTTTTGTTTACCCTGCTTATTGCCTGCTTTTGAAACGTAGCAAT
>JAZKID010000024.1:36506-55327 GCA_040385045.1 Pseudomonadota bacterium
CGATTGTTCAGGCTATCGTTACGATCATCGTTGCGATGTACCTGTTTCCGAAAATTGTTTTTCTGACTTCATCGCCTGAAACGGTGATGGCGATCCTGCAGCCGATCGGCCGCATGTTCTGGCTGATTTATCTGGTCATGGCTGCCATGGGCGCTTACATGCTTGCCGATCTTGGTTTGAAATCCGGCACCAAAGGCAGCAACCGCTACGGCCCTGAGCCGCTGGTCTGATCAAGCCTTGGTGAGAAAGCTGGCGACAACCTTTTTCTCGCCTGCTTTTTCAAACTGCACGGTCAGCTTGTCGTCTTCAACGGTGCTGATTTTTCCATAGCCGAATTTCTGGTGAAAGACCCGCTCGCCTTTTAAAAGGCCGTGCGCTGCGCCACTGAGTTTTCCTTCGATGATGCGCCCGCCGGAACGCTTGAAATCCTTCTCCAGCCGTTCGACCTGGTAAGTCTGCGCGCGTTGCCAGCCGGGTGTCGTGCGGCCTGCGCCTGAAGCAGGGTTGAAATCGCCATGCAGGCGGCCCGCACCCATCGAATAAGCGCCGTAACGTTCGCTCATCGGCCCCGGCGTCACTTCCACATGCTCCTCCGGCAATTCGTCGACAAAACGTGACGGCATCGTCGACGACCATGTGCCGTGCAGCAGACGGCTTTGCACGAAGGAAATTTTCGCACGTTCTTTCGCGCGCGTGATGCCGACATAAGCAAGGCGGCGTTCTTCCTCCAGTCCCGCGCGGCCGTTTTCATCCATCGAACGCTGCGACGGAAACAGGCCTTCCTCCCAGCCGGGGAGAAAGACGGTTTCAAATTCGAGGCCTTTCGCGCCGTGCAATGTCATGATGCTGACGGCATCCGCCTGATCGGATTTGTCGGTATCCATCACCAGCGAAATATGTTCAAGAAAAGCGGCGAGGCTGTCGAAATCTTCCAGTGCGCCGACGAGTTCTTTCAGGTTTTCCGTGCGGCCCTGCGCTTCGATCGTGCGCTCGTTTTTCCACATCCCGGTATAACCGCTCTCATCCAAAATCATTTCCGCCAGCGGAATATGTCCTATTGTCGGGATTGCCTGATGCCAGCGTTCGAAATTACGCGTGACCTCATTCAGTGTCGTGCGGACTTTGGGCTTCAGCTGTTCTGTCTGGCCAAGATCGCGCGCGGCCTGCATCAAGGATGTGCCGCGCTCGCGTGCACAAACATGAAGCTGCTGCAGGGTCGCTTCGCCGAGCCCGCGCTTGGGTGTGTTGATAATGCGCTCAAAAGCGAGATCGTCATCCGGATTGGCGGTAAGACGCAGATAGGCCAGCGCGTCGCGGATTTCCTGCCGTTCATAAAAACGAGGCCCGCCGATGACGCGGTAAGACAGGCCGAGCGTGACAAAACGTTCTTCGAACGCGCGCATCTGCGCGGCCGTGCGCACGAGGATCGCCATATCGTTGAGGCGGTGTCTTTTCGTTTGCAAGGCTTCGATCTCATCACCGACGTGCCGCGCTTCCTCTTCCGAATCCCATAGCGATGTTACGCTGACGGGATCGCCGGCATCCGCACCGGCGGGAAAAAGCGTTTTGCCGAGGCGGCCGTCATTTTTTGCAATCAGGCCGGCAGCGGCAGCAAGAATATTTCCTGTCGAGCGATAATTGCGCTCGAGGCGGATCACTTTCGCACCCGGGAAATCTTTTTCAAAGCGCAGGATGTTGTCGACCTCCGCACCGCGCCAGCCATAGATGGACTGGTCGTCATCGCCGACACAGCAGATATTCGCATTCTCGCCTGTTAAAAGGCGCAGCCATAAATATTGTGCGACGTTGGTGTCCTGATATTCATCGACAAGCACGTAGCGAAAGCGTTCGCGGTAATTCTGTAAAATATCAGGATGCGTGCGGAAGAGACGAATGGGTGCCAGCAGCAGGTCGCCGAAATCAAGACAGTTCAGAACCTTCAGCCGGTCCTGATAAATTTTGTAAAGCTTGATAGCTTGCCCGTTGGCATAGAAAGCAGCGTCACCTGCCGGAACTTTATCGGGCTCAAGGCCGCGATTTTTCCAGCCGTCGATGAGATTAGCCAGCAGGCGCGCGGGCCAGCGTTTGTGATCGATATCTTCGGAGCTCAGAATCTGCTTCAGCAGGCGGATCTGGTCGTCGGTATCGAGCACGGTAAAATTGCTCGACAGGTTCAGTGCTTCGGCATGGCGCGCAACGATCTTGCGGCCGATGGAATGAAATGTGCCGAGCCACGGCATGCCTTCGATTGATTGACCGATAAGGCTGCCGATCCGTTCACGCATTTCGCGCGCCGCTTTGTTGGTGAATGTGACGGCGAGAATATTTTGCGGCCGTGCACGCCCCAGATTCAGAATGTGCGCAGCCCGTGCCTGCACCTGCGAGCACTAGCACGGGCCCGTCAATGGTTTCGACGGCTGCGCGTTGTTCGAGATTCAGACCATCGAGATAGGCTGTCCCTGCGCGCGCCTGCATCGCCTGCGCGGCGATGCCCTGCGGCTTCGGCATAAAATCCGGCATGTCAGCTGAACTGGAGGAGGGACTCATTCTTCACAGAATGTAGGGCGGCGAGGCCTATTTTGAAAGGCTTTTGCGGTAAAAATCGAGAATATGCAGGCGAATTGCCGATGATAAATTGGCATGGCCACGCTTTTTATCGATCATGCCGATCTTCCCGGCCAGCGTCTGGCCACGGCTTTCGGCCATCTCGCGCAAGGCGTCCCAAAACGGTTCTTCAAGGGAGATCGAGGTGCGGTGCCCTGCAATCGTGACGGAGCGTTTTTTCATGCCTCGTCGTCAGGCCTGTCGCGCTTGGCGCCATCCAGCAGCTTTTTCGCTTTTTCTTTTGTCGAAGATGTTTTTGTTTTCTGTGCTTTCGTCTGTCCGTGCAGTGCGCGCTTTTCTTCAGCCTGCCTGTCTTTTTCGCCGCGCGTTTTGTCCTTGCGCTTCATGCGCAGGTTGATCACGTCACCCATAATTATGCAGCCAGATGCGTTTTTGAAAAGCTGATGAACTTCGCGAGAACGCCGTCCCAGCCTTTGTCATAACAATCCTGCTTTTCGGCGGCTTTTTCACCGAAGCGTTTGAAGTGGCGGTGGAAGAGATCGATTTTCGTCTGCGCCCCCGCAGTCGAGAAAATCACTTCAACTTCGGTTTCCTGCGCCACAGGTCCGCAAAGACGCCAGCTAAGGAGAAGATCTTCGCCCTGTTTGTAGCGCAAGACATCGCCCCATTTTTTATGTTGTCCGTCGGCGAGTACCTCGTAGAAGGGTGATCCGGCATGCGGCTCAATGACAATATTTGTTGCGCGCTCGCCTTTTTGTTTATCGGCAAGACTGTGCGTGTCTAGCGGCCACCATTCACCGATACAATTGACGAAAAGATGAAATGCTTCCTGCGGCATCCAGGGCACAAAAACCGTTTTATGTATGTCCGTATCCATCGCGTGAACCTCGCGTCTTTTTCGGAAATCACGAAGAGACTTTAAGCCAATTTTCGCGGGTACGGAAGACATCAATTCCGGCGCCGCCGCAATCAGGCAATAATTTCGTCTTCAGAACTTTAACACGGCAGGCGGTGACACGTTCCATCGTAAAGCATTGTGCGATAATGCGATCTGCCAGTGTTTCCAGTAGGTCGATATGCCCGCCAGCCGGGATGGCACGCAAAAAGGCATAAATTTTTGCATAATCGATCATCGGCTGGCGGTCGAGCGGGCCCGGCGCGACGCCGGCATGCAACTCGACGCTGATTTTCAGCTCATTCGGATGATCGGGATGTTTCTCATAATCATAAATGCCGATCGAGGTGTGAATGATCACATCTTCGAGGCAGAGGATGAGTTTGTCTTGCAGGGTCATACGAGTTCTTTAACGCGTTGCAGCAAATCTGTCATCGCCTGATCTTTGATACTATGCTCGTCAAGCTTGGTCATCAGCTGAAAAAGATAGTCGCGGTTGGTGCCGAGACTGCCTTCTGCTGTCGCGATAATCTGCGCAGCTTCGCTATGTTCGACCTGCCGGTACAGTTTGTGGTCTTTTTTTGCAACGAAGGCGAGGCCGGGGACAATGCCATCCCCGGTTTCAAGCTGCACAAGTTTCGGATCGTAAACGCCGGCGAGCATTTCACGCAGCCATAAAGATTCAAGAGCGGTTTCGACATTCGGCTGTGCAATGCGAAAGGCAACACCTTCACATGCATCGCCGACATCAAGCGCAAGCATCAGCCCGGGTTTTTCCATGGTGCCGCGGTTCGCAGGCAGATCGATGCAAAAAGAATGTTCATATCCGCTCAGTTTCGCTTTCCGGTTTTCCGCAAATTCAAAATTCGGATTCCAGATGAGCGAGCCGTAACCGAAAACCCAGACATCGCTCCCGGACGGAAGAAGGGCGAGAAAAGCCTTGCGTGAAGCGGAAAGTTCTTCGTCTGTCGGGCAGGGTGTGCCTTGCGTGCGCTCGATTTCGGCACGAACCCAGGTAATATTTTTAAGCGCCTCGTGAATATTCTTCGGAGGCGAGGACATCAGCCGGGGCCGATCATTTTCGCCGGATCGACGAGGCGATCATAGTCCTTGTCTTTGACGAGACCGGATTTGACCGCTTCCTCGCGCAATGTCGTGCCGTTCTTGTGCGCGGTTTTGGCAATCTTCGCGGCATTGTCATAGCCGATTGTCGGCGCGAGCGCGGTGACCAGCATCAGAGATTGCTGCATCAGCATGCCGATGCGTTTCGTATCGGCCTTGATGCCGGCAACGCAATGATCCTGAAACGAACGCGCGCTATCGGCAAGCAGTTGCACTGATTGCAGCACATTATAAATGACAACAGGTTTGAAGACATTGAGTTCGAAATGGCCTTGCGATGCGGCGAAACTCACCGTGGTCTGGTTGCCCATCACCTGTGCGCAGACCATCGTCAGCGCTTCTGCCTGTGTCGGGTTGACTTTGCCGGGCATGATGGACGAGCCGGGTTCATTTTCTGGGAGCATCAGTTCGCCAAGACCCGAGCGCGGGCCGGAGCCGAGAAAACGGATGTCATTCGCAATCTTGAACAGGTCGGTCGCCAGCGCAGTCAGCGTACCATGCGTATTCGCCAGAGCGCCATGCGAAGCAAGCGCTTCAAATTTGTTGGATGCGGTCATGAAAGGTAATTTGGTAATCGCGGCTACTTTTTTCGCGAACAGTTCCGCAAAACCTTTCGGCGCGTTCAGCCCGGTGCCGACGGCGGTGCCGCCCTGCGCCAGCTGGTAAATGCCATCAAGGCTTTGCTTGATGCGATGAATGCCATGGCCGATCGCCGAAACGTAACCCGAAAATTCCTGCCCCAATGTCAGCGGTGTCGCGTCCTGCGTGTGTGTGCGGCCGATCTTGATGATATTCGCAAAGGATTTCTGTTTTGCGCGCAGGCCCATTTCAAGATGGGCGAGGGCGGGAAACAGGCCGTGCGTAATGCTTTCCGCTGCCGCGATATGCATCGCCGTCGGGTAGCTGTCGTTCGACGATTGCGACATGTTGACATGATCGTTCGGGTGGACGGGCTTTTTCGTGCCCATCGTGCCGCCAAGAATTTCAATCGCGCGGTTGGAAATCACTTCGTTCGCGTTCATGTTCGTCTGCGTGCCGGAGCCGGTCTGCCAGACGACAAGCGGAAAATGATCGTTCAATTTTCCGGTAATGACTTCATCAGCAGCCTGAATGATCGCCTTGCCGATTTTTTTATCGAGCAGTCCGAGCTGCATATTCGTTTCGGCGGCAGCGCGCTTGACGATACCAAAAGCGCGGATCATGGCGGCAGGCTGCTTTTCCCAGCCGATCTTGAAATTGCCGAGAGATCGCTGCGACTGCGCGCCCCAATATTTATCGGCTGGAACGTCGATAGCGCCGAAGGTATCGGTTTCGGAACGTGTCGCAGATCTGGATTTGGCCATGACCTAAAATCAGGTTTTGGGTTTGCGGAATTTGTCGAGGCTGACGATATCAGCGCCGGGGCCTTGCGGCGGCGCTTTTTTCGGCCCGCCTTTTTTCGATTTCGGCTTGATTTGTGACAATTCACTCGGTGCGGGCAAGGCTTGTGGCTCCGAGCCGGCACCTTTCGGCAGGCTTTTCTGTCCCTTGCCCTTTTTCATGACCGCGCGGCCCTTTTGCGGCTTTTCGCCGTCTTCATTATCCGCATGGGCTTCTTCGCCGTCTTCATCTTCTTCGAGTTCGACTTCGAATTCATCTTCGCTCTCATCTTCGTCGAGATCGATGATTTCGAATTGCAGGCCGAACTGCACAGACGGGTCAAAGAAACCTTTCACGGCATCGAACGGGATGACAAGGCGCTCCGGCACATTGCCGAATGACAGGCCGACTTCAAAAGCATGATCACCGACAGCCAGATCCCAGAACTGGTGTTGCAGCACGATGGTCATTTCATTCGGATATTGCTCGCGCATGCGTGCCGAAAGGCTGACGCCCGGATAGGTCGTGTCAAAGGCAATATAGAAGTGATGCTCGCCCGGCAGGCCGTGGCGCACCACATCTGTCAAAACTTTGCGGACAACGCCGCGCAGCGCGTCCTGCGCCAGCAGATCGTAGCGGATCATATCGTCGGTCATGAAAAACGCACCCCACAGATTCGAACACCAAGTTTGGGCGAATTCTCAAGGAGATACAAGCGTGAGTGGTAAAAAGGAAGTGGAGGCTTCTGTTGCCAGGCGCCACCTGCAATCGTCCATGATTGCAGTTTTTAAGTCGGAGGCGCTTTTATAAGGAAAAGGAAGTGGAGGCTTCTGTTGCCAGGCGCCTCCGGACCCCGCCTACAGGGGCTTATTCCCGTAGGGCTTTTGAACGATTAATTAAGCAACAGCTTTCGCTGCTTCGAAATTATTGTCGTTCGCTGGAGCTGCCATAAAGTTTGCAACTACAAAATAGCCCGATAACGGTGGTACAATGCCGAGCAAAAACACACCCTTTACACCCCTGTCGAGCCTATTTCGCCCCCATGAACCCTTCTCGTCAGAGAAGATTTGGTGGAGGCGCCGGGTACTGCCCCCGGGTCCAGATGGTTTATTTCGATGGCCATTTATCGCCATAGCCAGCAAGCTGGCAGAACTAATATAGGCGATCTTGTTCCCGTTTTGAAGGGCAGGGTGCCATCACGGCTAATAACCCCTGACTCTGTGGCTTTTAGGGCTTGTGAATCATGGTAAAAACTGTGGAGGGAAAACGGGGATAACGCCGTAAGCCCTCAGAATGCCATGTCTTTTTGTGGCGCGTTATCTACCCTCACATTTTTTGAGAAGTTTATGCAGCAGTACCAAAATCTCCTTCGTCATATTCTTGAAACCGGCACGGAAAAAACCGACCGCACCGGCACCGGCACGCTGTCCGTTTTCGGACATCAGATGCGTTTCGATCTCAGCGACGGTTTTCCGATGGTGACGACCAAGAAGCTGCATCTCAAATCGATTATTTATGAACTGCTGTGGTTTCTGCGCGGCGATACGAACATCGCTTACTTAAAAGAACACAGCGTGCGCATCTGGGATGAGTGGGCCGATGCGGACGGAAATCTCGGCCCCGTTTACGGCCACCAGTGGCGGTCGTGGCCGGCGAAAGATGGCGGCACGATCGACCAGATTTCAAACCTGATTGCCGACATCAAAAAAAATCCCGATAGCCGCCGCCTGATCGTGTCGGCATGGAACCCGGCCGATGTGCCGAAAATGGCGCTGCCGCCATGCCACTGCCTGTTCCAGTTTTATGTCGCGGACGGAAAACTGTCGTGCCAACTCTACCAGCGCAGTGCCGACGTGTTCCTCGGCGTGCCGTTCAACATCGCATCCTATGCCTTGCTGCTGCTGATGGTGGCGCAGGTGACAGGGCTGGAGCCCGGCGAATTCATTCACACCTTCGGCGATGCGCATCTGTATTCAAACCATCTTGAACAGGTGCACGAGCAGCTTTCGCGCACGCCATACAAACTGCCTGTGATGACACTGAACCCGGATGTAAAAGATATTTTCTCATTCCGGTTCGAAGATTTCAAACTGGAAAATTATCAGGCGCATCCGCACATCGCGGGGAAGGTGGCGGTTTGATTAACGGATGACAATATAGTCGACATCTCCGGTAGAAAAGAAAAGATCTTCAAAGTCTTCATGTTTTTCATAGTAACCATTAAAAATATTTGCAGGAATAATGAATGGCCGCGAAGTGTTTATACCATATCGCTTCGATCGTCCGGAATTATCAATTGTCATGATTCTTCCTTTTTCAAAATAGTTTTGTAAAGCTAAAGCGGATGGCTGCATTTCAAGACGTCGCCCCCAGTTCGAATAATCGATTTTATAAAGGTCGCGCAAATGAGCTAAACCCAGCCATCCAATTGAGTTGTTTATAATCTGCTGAGCCATGTAACTGCTTCTCATATTTAGCTTCTCAGTATAAGAAATTCGTGGGCCAAAAATAAGATCTTCGGGTAAATCGATATTTTCATGTTGCATATCTTTGAAAGTGGGCAGCAAAAATCTTAAATTATAAAAAGAATGGTTTTTCCTAATGTCAGAAATCTTTTTCTTAGAGCTATAATCTTCGAAGCTAGATGAAAAATCTTTTGGATTTTCGATTTTATAGCCTAAGTCATTTTGTATTACGTTTTTTAAAGCTTCTAACCGTTTATCATCATACTCCGAAAACATATTTTGAATGCCGAGATAGTAGCGCGCTTGATTATAAAATTGTTTTTGTAAAATTGTCCCTTTATAAGAATGTGTTTGCCCTAAAGCGATAATATTTGCATTCGTCTTATTTTTCAAAAATCCTGCAACAGGGTTTCGTTGTGCCTGGTTTATAATTTCTTTTCTCAATTCCGACGGAATGAACTCAGCATCAACCAAAAGGTTTTCTTCGCCATACGTATAAAATAAATTTGACGGCAATGAGAATTCAATACTTGGGGGCGGATTCGTCTTGCTCGATGTGATAACGGCTGACGCTTCAGTCTTTGGCTCATTTGTGTTGAAATTATTTTCATCCTTCTGCGGTGGAGACGGAGGTGGCGGCAGAAATTCATCTGCATTTTTATCTTTTTCATCGATTGCAGCGCCAAAATTATCCGGCACAAAAAATACTTTATTCGTTTTTTTGTCGTTAATAATCGTTCCGTCTTTTGCCAATTCCTTGATCGCATTTTGGAAATTATTGACATGATAATATTTTTGAGAGTCGGTGGCTTGGAAATCTGTAGGTTGCCAAGCCCCAAAATCAAAAACTTTGGCGCTAAACATCTGGGTCTCAGGATTGATGCTGTAATGCGTGTTGAATTTAATATCATGCTGTGTAAGGCCAAAATCGATCATTCCCTTCATATACCCAAGAATAGGATCAAAATCGCTAAGCTTAATCATGCGGCCAAAGACCAAAGGATCGCGACAAAAATTTCCTATATCGATGCCTGGCACCGTTTTTGTTATAACAATTGACGTCTCATTTCTGCTTCTGCGAGGCCTGACATTCTCTTTGAACGCATTTGAAATATACGGGTTCATTTTTTCTGGAAGGCGCTTTTCCAGCGAAGCGTAGACAGTTTCTGCAACACCGTATTCGGCGTTTTCTGGAAGTTGTTTTTGATAAAGATTACCAAAAAGCGTTCCTTGCAACTCATGCGGAGTGGCTAACTTGGCATGAAAACTTGAATGGCTGTCTCTTATATTTAAAACGTTTTCATACGAAAGTATTTCATATTGATTGAGAGCACTAAAATCTACTTCGCCAGAATCATAAACGCTCAAAATTTCAGATGGATTCGTCTTGCTCGGCGTAATGACAGCCGGCGCATTATTTGCACCAGAAGATTTTTCATCGCTCGGCGGCGGCGGCGGCGGTGGTGGTGGTGGCGCATCAGGAGATAAATTAAACGAAGTGTCCTCCTCGATAAAATTCTTGTCACTCTTTCCTAATACCATCTGTTTTATATGGTCGATCAAGCCGACATCCGGATTATATTGTCCCTCTTTAAGTCTGTAGGCAGAACCAAAATCAATAAACTGGAAAAGCAATTTTCCGTTTTTATCGAACTTTATATGAAGATTGAACCAAAGATCATTGTGTGTAATGCGGGCCTTATCGAGATAGGATATAATCTGTTCAAGTTTTTTGAAGTCCTCTTCATTTAGAAAGCGTGGAAGTTCTTGATGTTTTTTGCCGGGATTATCCTGAAGGAAAGAAACATAATTTTTTAATGGAACACCAAGGTTCATTTTTTTCGTAATCAGTATATCGCTCGTGCCGTCAATAATACTTTGCCTATTTTTCACAGCGGGGTCATTAAGAATCTCATTTCGGATAGTGGATGCAGCAGAACCTTGTGTAGCGGGGACAACTTCAAAAAATTCGGCACCAAGCTCTTTTGGCAAGCTGTTACCTAACTTGCTTGCTTCTTGTGCAAACATAATTTCTTGCTGTGATGCCAGCTTGGCAACGTAAGCCTGACCATCAACCTCAGTTTCCCAAACCGTGCCTTTTCCGGCAATAGGAATAAGGTGGGGAGAGCTATTCTTGCTCCGTGTTTCGCTTGGTGTGCTAGCGCTAGGCGCGCTTGAACCCGAAGTTTTTCCATCGATTGGTGGAGGAGGAGGTGGTGGTGGTGGAGATAATTCTTGCTTAGGCACTATGTTCAAAGAGCCGAAAAATGTCGGATTTTTTTGTAGTTTAACAATATAGTCGCTAAGCTCGTTGACGAAAGGTTCTTGCGTCATGGCATTTGCAAGTCCATCCCATTCGAGATGTGGAATGGGTTTGGAGTAGCCAATGAGAGGTGCTAGCGTATTGAGATGAAGCATAAAGAGGGCATTGTTGCCGCGATAAAACGGTGATCCACTGATGCCGTATTGATAATATTTTACTATTTCATTCAACGCTTCTTTTTGCGTGCCACCTTGGATGGCCTGTAAAGCCAAGCTGTGAGCTTCTCTCGTAAAATGCGAGTATTTGAAGTTATTGAGAAGAGTTTGATCGTAACTTAATTTTTTTGACTCTGGGTCATAAACGTAGTTGTTGCCGAAGTCCACCCCAGGTAACTTTTGCTGGCCGGCGTAATTTCCTTGCAGATAATTTTCCAAAATGGCGATTGATTGGTCATATTTAAAAGAAAATTGTATTAAATCATCTTTAGCGCGTAATTTTCCGGCATGGAAAGTGCGAATTGTTGCATATAAACCAAATCCAAGAGCCAATAGCTTATGCTGTTGTGCGAGCATGCGGAAATATTTCCATTTTGGAAAATTCTCTACATCGGAAAGAGTTTTTAGATAAGATAATTTCACCAAAGCAGAATTGACATTGTAGATATCAAAATTTTCAACTGCTAATATTCTCTTTTTTTCGGGCAAAGACACATGATCGAATTTTTGTCCGTCGCGGGTTATTGAAAGAAGAGGCGCGATTTCGCTGACAGGTATTTTATTAATATAATAATTGCCTGCTTCGTCTTTGTAGAAAATATTGTCTTTATCGTCAGCAAAGACACTTTTAGGAATAATTTTTAGATTTTGGTTTTTGTTATCCTGTTTTTCCTGTGTTAACTCATTAAGTCGATTTTTCGCAATAAGAGCCAGACAATTGTTTGAATCCAATATTTTTTTATCTCTTGCAGGTAATGGTAGCGGCAGCGTGTCCGCATCAATTGACGCAGCGGTATCTAATGTATTTGAATCTGAAATTTCTTTATAAACGGGCGGTGGCGGTACAAAACTATCTGGCGTATGCGTATCTTCCTCTGAAAAACCAGTTTTCGTATATGTCAGACCGGCGGCAGGTTTAAATACAACATCATAATCGTCATTGTTCTGTTGCACTTCAAAAGAGCCGATAGGCGTTTTCTCGTTTTCCGGTGAGATGGAAGATGTTTCCTCGCGCCATGTGCCATCGCTGAACAGTTCGACCGCATCGCCGGGTTTGAAGTTTGTGATTTCAATCTGAACAGGCGTTGCATCACCGGCATTTGAAAAATCGATTTCCAGCGTTTGCCGGCTGGCATTGTAAGGCTCTGCCGAGAAGGCGACGCCCTTATCCTTGAATTCGATCGTGTTAAAAGGCTTAAGCTGCACATCTTCGTGCCCATTTGTCACGGAAGGATGCTGAGCTTCGTTTCCATCATGCGCGCTGTTTAGGCCGTCAGGATCATTCTGTGGATCTTGAGCGATGCCGAAAAGTTCTGCAAAATCGGGTGCGACGATGAAATGCTCACTTGCAGGATCTTTTTCGATAATTAGCCCGCGTTCGCCGAATGCGGCCGTCAAGCTTTCGTCGGTATATTTTGGGTTCAATCTTTCATATTCAAGATCAAGCAAATTGTTGAGTGTATAATCATACTTCTTACGCCTATGCTTGTTCATTTGGTTCAAATCGCTTCTAAAATCTACAGAAGCGTCGACAGAAAGAAATTTAATGAGAATCTCATCTTTGGCTTCATTCAAATATTCAAATTCAAGATCTTCCTCTCTAAGAAATTCCTCAATATCGTTTTTTGCATCCTGATCCATGCCTTGGCTCGAATCTGCAATTGGATCATCATTTTCTTGCGACGAGACCAGAAAGCTTATATCTGAGACAATGGGATGCATTCCTGACATTTTCATGTCATTTGGCCTCGCCGTAATCTTGCGCGGCCTTTCGCCGATTTGATCTTTGACCGATTGAAGCGCATCTGCATAACCCGGCAGGTCAGTGAAAAGCCACTTCTTGTTGGCTTTCTCCAATGTCAGCGGCGACCCGTCCGACATGAGAAGCTTGTGATTTCCATCGTCGTTTTTTTGCCCCAGCAAGAATGTCTGGTTGCCGATTTTTTTCTGCGGCGCCGTATGATGAAGCAGGCGGCGCGTTGCCGTAACGATACCGTTTCTGTCCTTCGTTGTTCCGCTTTCGGCTTTTCCAGAAGCGGCAGAAAAATCATGAAAATTATCAACGATTTCGTCAGCGCGATCCTGATCGAATGTTTTACCCAGCTTTGCCCTCATGCATTCCAGGAAATAATTGATCGTGCAGTCGCCTACAATTTGTGGATCTCCCGAAGTTGAAAGATCTTCGCGGAAAACAAGGTTATCGTTGATGAGCTTTTGCGACTCTTCGAATGCAGGGAATCTGCGATTTATAAAGCGCTGCAAAAGATGCTCTTTTACAAATTTTTCAAGCCTGCTTTGATCTTCGGCCGGATCCCCGGAAAGCTTAAATTCATGGACCAATATCGTGGATTTTTTTCCATTCTCATATTTAGAAAAAGTCGAGCCATCGTATATTATGTAGAATAATTTTCCATCGCGATATTCAAGCTTTGCCAAAGATGCATGCCCAGGTAATTTTTCTTCATCTTTTTTCCCTTTGTTTACAGTGTACCCAGGGTATCCTCTCCTCAGTAAAACGGAGCGATTTTTATTTAAGAAATCGAGGACGGCATTCGCTTCAGGATTTATGAGATCGTAAATAATTTCCCTATCGGAACCCAGATTCTGAAATTTACTTTTCGGATCATTGCTATCCGTCCAGTCTTTTATTTTCTTTGCCGTAATTTCTTTAATTTTACCCTCACCGACAGTGCCGGCAATTTCTCTCACCATGGCAAGCGGGCTTTTGCTGCTGTAGCTATTTTTGTACTCTGAAAAGTCAGCTTTGATATTTTTTACTGCATTTTCATTGTCATTCTTCTCCAGATCCGCTTTGCTGATGCGGATCAGAGAATCATCCCAATCGTCATTTTTTGAAGGTTCAACGCCCGCATTTGCGAGGACATCCATTGCAAGGCTTGTTTCAGTTTCAGGAATTTCGGCGCTCATGACGCCTTGATTATCAACCTGAACTTCATAGTAGTCGCCTTTATCAACAAGAGAAAGCGGCAACGAAACAGGAGACGCGCTGTTATAAGACTCTTCGTGCAATATTTCATTCCAGATATCTAATTCACTTCTCAATTTATTGATTTTTTGCTCATTCAAACCCGATGCATCTTTTTCAATCGTCAGATTGAATCCTTGATCATTTTCCTCAGATTTTTTGTGCTTATTAAAATTCTTTGAGAGGCCTGCAGGGTTATTACGGTTCTTTCCAGCGTTCGTCGCCACGTTTTCGATGCCCATATTATCGAGCATGCGTTGGGCAACAAGCGTTTCATGTTCATTAAGGCTGGTTGTAATTTGTCCGTCACGAAGCGATGTAATATTGTAATTGCCTGAATCATTTTTTGTAAGATTCAGCGGTGCAATGTCGAGTTTGATATGCTCCAGTTCTTTGTCATGAAAATATTTGAGGATTCGAGATTCCAAGAAAGATATGTCAGGAATTTCATGTGCTTGCTCGAAATCGGCATAAGCCTGATATTCATCGATGAATGCTCGCAAATCATTTCTTTCATCGGGAGACAACAAATATCCTTTTAGTGCAAGAAACGATTTCAAATGATCAAGATTGAGGTCGGTGTGGTTTTCTGCAGAAGTATATTTTTTCTCAAACTCTTTTTGTAAAGTTTCATGCTCGTCGGTATCCCAATCGGGCTTGTCTGGTATATTCAACCAATCCGACTTCTGTGCATATTTTCCAGACATATTCGACAGTTCTTTGTTCAGGTTTTCTTGGTCTCTTCTTTCACGCTGATGAAGATATTTATTTTCGCGTATGTGCGGCTTTAGATTTTTTCTTGAATAACGCGGTGCGCGGTTGCCGGTTTTCGGATATTTATCCGACATGAGCAGACCGCTGATCGAATTTTTGTCGATCGGCGTTGCAACAATTTTTATGAAATCTGCAGATTGCTTATTAGACGGAGAAAAATAATAACCGTTTTCATCATGGTTAAAGCTGAACAGCAAGCTATTTAAAATTTTAAAATTTGCCCCAGGATCAAGAGTTAAGCGCTTGCCATGGTCCTTGAAACTATCAGACTGAAGAAAAGTGAAAACAGGTTTTCCATTCTCAATCCGATCAAAAAAGATGTGCTGATGAACGGAACCTGCATCTTCTGAACTGCCATCGCTGCTTTCTCTGAATTCAATCATATCGCCGGGTTGAACATAGCTTTTTCCTTCAGCATTCTTATCTTTGCTGCTTGATGGAGGTGGTCCTGGCGGAGGTGGCGGAGGTAAAATTGTATCGCCGTTAGATTGATTTTGATTGTCTTCCGAAGCGGAAGAACGATTAGATACAGAATCCCTGTTCTTTAAATGCTGCTGCGCACGGTTGGCGATCTTCACATGCTCGCGCATCTGGTCAGAATAGGACTGGTCTTTGTCAAGTTTAGTATAATTAACGAAACCGTCGACAATTTCCTGCGCACGCTCAGGCGACAGTTTTGAAAGTTTATCGAGCAAAAAGATCTGAAAATATTTTACGAAGCAGTCACTATATTGCTGCCATTTGCCGAGAGTGGAAAGATCTTCGACAAGACTCAAATTCTTGTATTTTTGATGCTGTGATCCGTTGACAATGGCTTTTATGATACTTTTATCTTTGCTCGTATCGTTTCCGCTTCTTTTGTTCAGAAAAAGCTGAATGTAATGTTCGGCAATGAATTTTTTGAGATCGTCTTCTGATCCTGTAAACTCATAAGTTGCTATAGAATAAACGTCTCCGGATTTTGCTGCCTGCGCGCCACGGCCAGTATCATAGGCCGAATAATAAATCTTTCCTTTGTCGAGTTTTAATTCGGCAAGTGCAGCATGACCGTAATCTCCCGTAATGATCAAAGTTGATTCTTTGTTATAAAGCTCTTGCAGCTTATTGCTGACTGCATCTTCATATTGTTTGTAAAGTTTTTTTCTGGCTTCTTCTTGAAAGTCGTCGTCCTTGGATAAATCCAGATAGTAGTTGCTTTCGGTCAATGTCAGGCCATCGCTCAAGATGCCGCGTCGAAGCTCAAGCCGTCTCTTTTTTATTCTGGCATCTTGATCGGTGTTACCGGTTAGCTCAATTTCCTTAATCTCTTCGTCAAGATAAGCTATGCCTTCCGATTTTTTTATGTATCCGTCGCTTTCCAGAAAATGTTTTTCGTAAGCTTGCCGAATTTCATCTTGAGATGACGTCCCACCGGTATCGTCTGCGTTCTCTAAATTTCTTGGAATATCAAGTTTGTTATTTATGAAATCATCGACAAAAGAATCGTAGTAATCGAGCGTATCGCCAAACAGCTTTTTCTCATCTTCAGAAAAGTAATTTGTGTTTGCAAAAAGAAAAGTTTTAAACAGGTCTGAGTTGAGAATAAGGCTGGATTTTCTAATTTCAGGAGTCAGCCTTTCTTTGCTATCAATTAATATTGAATCCCTGCCAGTATCATAAACCTTTGCGATAAGTGTCGCAGACTCTTGCTTTTCGAACTCAAGCAACCGGTCTCCGGTTTTAGGTGTTTTCGATTCTTCATTCCGTCCGTTACTTGATACAGGGAACCGATTGCTGGTGCTGGTCTTTATAAAATTTGAATCGACGATTTCAAGGAGACCTTCTTCAGCCTCTTCGATTGCTTCAAGGTAAAAGCCGTTTTCGTCGGCGTTGACGTTATATTCGATAGCATATCCATTTTGATTATATGCCGTAAATATATCACCCTTGCGCAGCGTGATACGCCGGCCATTGTTAAAATCACAAAAGATAATTTTTTTATTTTCTTTCGTTTCGACAATACGGTCGACAAGATATTTCTTTTCGCCATCGACAATGATCATATCTCCAGATTTGATGTAGAGCTTTTCTTGATCCTTTTTATCGTCACTTTTATTTTCTTGCGGTGGCAGTGGCGGAGGTGGTGGTGCAAAAATTTGAGTTTGTGCTGCTACAGCGCCTTCGTCAAAAAACGCATTAGCTTCTTCTAAATCTTCTTTAATGCCATTCACTCGATCATAGTCGGGGGTGGTATCAGGCTGTCGTAAATGAGATTTTTCAGTTGGCGTAATTTCCGGATCAAAAATGACGAAACGGTATTCATCATTTTCGTCGAGATAAATTCTGATATTTGTTGAGCCTGAGCCAAGGTCGCCATGCACGATGCCATTTTCATTCATATCAAGCATGTCGAGCGCGAAATCATTCAATTCATCACGACGCATGCGTCTGCCCAGACGGTCAGGATTATTAAGATAGTCGACGAAAAAGATGCCTTTTTTGACAGGTTTCATCAGGACAAAATACGGCGATGCTTCCCGGTCTTGACGATAATGTTTTGTATTATCGATCTCATCACATACGGATTTGGAAAAATTTTCCGGCAAGCCATTTTCGGAATGATCAACAACTTCGACTGTGTCGGTGCGCCTCGTTTTTGCAGTTTGGCCATATTTGCTGAGACCAATCATCGCGTCATATTCTGATTTCGTGCGTCGTGCGAGCCACCATTCATTTCCATATTCATCAAATAACTGCCACACACCGCGCGAGCCATATGATGTATTGCCGGGTTTCATTTTATCGTAATCCGGCGTGGCTGACGTTCCGCTCGTGTTAGAATCTTTGTTCCTTAAATGCTGCTGTGCGCGGTTGGCGATCTTCACATGCTCCCGCATCTGGTCAGAGTAGGTTTGATGTTTATCAAGCTTTGTAAAATTGATAAAGCCGTCAACAATTTCCTGCGCACGCTTAGGCGACAGTTTTGAAAGTTTATCGAGCAGGAAAAATTCAAAGAAATTCGTTATACAATTATTGTATACTTGTTTTTTGCCCAAAACTGAATAATGAGCAAGAAAGTCTAAATTTTTTCTTTTCTGAAATTCTGAGCTGTTCCATAAAGCTGCAATAATAAGTTTTTCCTCAGCGGTATCGTTTTTATTTTTGTTTGCGAGGAAAAGTTGAATGTAATGTTCTATAATAAATTTCTTAAGTTCTGACTCTGAGCCTTTAAATTTGAATCTCGAAATAGAATAAGTTTCTCCTGTTTCAGATTCTTGGGCATAATGGCCGGTATCGAGAATAGAGTAATAAACGATACCATTTTCAATTTTTAGCTCTGCAAGTGCAGCATGTCTGCTGTCACCTTTAATTATTAGAGTTGGTTTTTTATCTCTGAGCTCGTGTAATTTACTCTCTGCAGCGTCTTCATATCTTTTGTATAATTGCTCTCTGGCTTTTTCTAAGAAATCAGAATTTTCTGATTGAAGAAAATAATAGTGAGTGCGAATTTCTTTAACTTCTTCGATCGCCTCTTCACGAAGCTTCTGAAGATATCTTGATCGAATTGGGTAAATATCATTTGGTACCAATCCGATTTTATTCGATTTTTCAAGTTTCTGTATTTTTTCATCAAGTTCACTGATTTTCTTTTTTTGCCTCTCGTACGCGCCACTTTTGGTGAAATTTTCTTCGAAAGCTTTTCGAAGCTCGTCTTGAGGCCATAATTCGTTATTTTTTCCAGCATTCAGATTTCTGGGTATGTCGAGCTCATGATTGACGACATCTTCGACAAAAGAATCGTAATAATTTATTATTTCACTGAAAAGATCTTTTTCATCATTTGAAAAAAGATCGGTCTTTGCAAATACATACGCCTTGAACAAATCCGAATTGAGAATAAGGCTGGATTTTCTTTTTTCAGGTAAGAGCTTCTCGTATTGATCTTCTTTCAGTATTGAATCTGTTCCCGTATCATAAACCTTCGCGAAACGTGTCAGAAACTCCTGCTTTTCAAATTCAAGCTGGCGATCTTTAGACTTGGGTGTTGTCGATAATTCATCGCGTCCGCGGCTGGCATCGGGGAAGAGGTTGCTTGTTTCTGTCTCAATAAAGTTAGCATCGGTTATTTTTAGTAAATCGCTTTCGGTTTTTCCATCAGCTTTCAGGTAGAAACCGGCCTCGTCTTTACAAACTTTAT
>JAZKID010000025.1:0-707 GCA_040385045.1 Pseudomonadota bacterium
CACTGTCAACGTGATGGCGGCGAACCTGACCGAGCAGGTGCGCGGCATCGTGAAAGTGGTGACCGCCGTCGCCAACGGCGACCTCAAACAGAACCTCACTGTGAAATCGAAGGGTGAAGTCGCGGCACTCGCCGAAACCATCAACAACATGACCGATACGCTGGCGACCTTCGCCGATCAGGTGACGACGGTGGCGCGCGAAGTGGGTGTGGAAGGCCGCCTCGGCGGTCAGGCCAACGTGCCGGGCGCAGCAGGCACGTGGAAAGATCTGACCGGTAACGTCAACCTGCTGGCGGCGAACCTGACCAACCAGGTGCGCGCGATCGCCGAAGTCGCGACCGCCGTGACCAAGGGCGACCTGACTCGCTCGATTCAGGTGGAAGCACGCGGCGAAGTCGCCGAGCTGAAAGACAACATCAATACGATGATCGACAATCTCCGCCTGACGACGGAGCACAATACCGAGCAGGACTGGCTGAAAACCAACCTCGCGAAATTCACGAACATGCTGCAGGGCCAGCGTGACCTCTCAACCGTGGGACGCCTGCTGCTCACCGAGTTGACCGGTCTCGTCAATGCGCATCTCGGTGTCCTTTATCAGATGGTTGAAGACGAGAATAATGCCGACCTGAAACTGCTTTCCGCCTATGCCGACGACGCGGTGACGGGACACCCCGAACGTATTGCGATCGGCTCAGGGCTTGTCG
>JAZKID010000025.1:717-26836 GCA_040385045.1 Pseudomonadota bacterium
GTTCAAGCAGCTGCATAATATCGTCAGTACATCCAAGAAGCGCATGCTCATCGACGAACTGCCGGACAATGTCATTCCCATCGGTTCCGCCTCGTTCAAGGCAGCGCCTAAGAATGTGATCGTTTTGCCCGTGCTGTTCGAAGGACAGGTGAAAGCCGTTATCGAACTGGCTTCCGTCGGCACGTTCACGCCGCTGCAGATGGTCTTTTTGGAACAGCTCACCGCCAGCATCGGCATTCTGCTCAACTCCATCGAAGCGACGATGCAGACCGAAGGCCTGCTGAAGCAATCGCAGCAGCTTGCCGCCGAATTGCAGGCGCAGCAGACCGAATTGCAACAGACCAATGACCAGCTGGAGCAAAAAGCGCAGCAGCTTGCCGAGCGTAACGTCGAGGTGGAACGCAAAAACCAGGAAATCGAGCAAGCACGCCGCGCGCTCGAGGAAAAAGCGACCGAACTGTCGCTGACGTCGAAATACAAATCGGAATTCCTTGCCAACATGTCGCATGAACTCCGGACCCCGCTGAACTCGATCCTCATTCTCGGCCAGCAGCTCACCGACAACGCCGACGGCAATCTGACGTGGTGGCGCGCCCGTTCCGGCATGAAGCCGACAACCGCCGTCTTGTTTTCGATGTCGAGGTCGACCCGAACCTGCCGCGCAGTTTCACAACCGACGCAAAACGCCTGCAGCAGGTTCTCAAAAATCTGCTTTCCAACGCGTTCAAGTTTACCGAGCAGGGCGGCGTAAAGTTGAAAGTGTTCAGCCCCGGCGATGGCTGGAGTGCGAACAACCCGATGCTCAACCAGACGTCGCAGGTTGTCGCCTTCGAGGTTTCGGACAGCGGCATCGGCATCCCGGCCGAAAAGCAGAAGATCATCTTCGAAGCTTTCCAGCAGGCCGACGCCTCGACCAGCCGCCGTTACGGCGGCACGGGCCTTGGCCTCGCCATCTCGCGCGAGCTTTCCAACCTGCTCGGCGGCGAAATCCAGCTGAAGAGCACTCCCGGTTCCGGCAGCACCTTCGTGCTCTATCTGCCGCTGAAATATAACGGTCCGGCTGTCGCTCCGGCTAAAGCCGCACCGCATTCCTATTCTTCCCAGCCCGCTCTGGCACAGATAACGCAGAACCCGCCTCCGGAACTGATCGCGGACGACAGGCACGATATCGAACCGGGCGACAGCATCCTGCTGATTATCGAAGACGATCCTCATTATGCCCGCATCATGGTGGACATCGCCCGCGACAATAAGTTTAAGGTCGTGCTCGCGATGCGCGGCACCGACGCAATCGAACTTGCCAAGCAATATCAGCCGACGGCTATCTCGCTCGATGTGTTCCTGCCCGACATGCTGGGCTGGACGGTGCTGAGCCAGCTGAAGCAAAATCCGCTGACACGCCACATCCCGGTTCAGATGATCACGCTTGACGAGGACAAGCAGCATGGTCTTGCGCGCGGCGCCTTCTCTTTCATGACCAAGCCGACATCGACGGCAGGTCTTGAAGAGGCTTTGACGCGGATGAAAGAATACGCGAAGCCGCGCCAAAAACACCTTCTGGTTGTTGAAGACAATGACGCCGAGCGTCTCGGTATTACCGAACTGCTTGGCCATGACGACATCAAGATTTCGACAGCAGCGACCGGCAAGAAGGCCTTAAGCATCCTGCGTAAAAAATCCTGCGATTGTATTGTGCTCGATCTTCGCCTTCCCGACATGTCGGGCTTTGAAATTTTGGAAGAACTTCGTGCCGATCCGAAACTTGCCGAAATTCCTGTTGTTGTCTTTACGGGCGGCGAGCTTTCTGCAGAAGACGATGCGCAATTGCACACCATGGCGCGCAGCATCGTTGTAAAAGGTGTGGAATCGCCTGAACGTTTGCTGGATGAAACGGCTCTCTTTCTGCATCGCGTCGTAAAAGATTTGCCGCCCGAAAAGCAGAAGATGATCGAGCGACTTAACAATTCGGATGAAGATTTGAAGGGGCAGACTGTCCTGCTTGTCGATGATGATGCGCGCAATATCTTCGCGCTCTCCAGCGTGCTGGAACGGCGTGGCATGCATGTGTTGACGGCCACGACAGGCAAGGAAGCCATTGAGCTTGTTGAAGCGCAGCCTCAAATTGCCATTGTGCTCATGGATATCATGATGCCGGAAATGGATGGTTATGAAACCATGCAGGTCATTCGCGAAAATCCGAAATTCCAACGCCTGCCGATCGTCGCGCTCACGGCCAAGGCGATGAAAGGTGACCGCGAGAAATGTCTGGAAGCCGGGGCTTCAGATTATCTCGCCAAGCCCGTGAATACAGAGCAGTTGCTGAATGCCCTGAGAATGTGGCTGCACCGCTGATGAACGAAAATACGCTTAAACCGCCAGCCGAGAAGGTGAACATCCTGCTTGTCGACGATCAGCCTGCAAAGCTGATGTCTTACGAGGTCATCCTGCGCGAACTGAACGAGAATCTTCTTGTCGCTAATTCCGGGAAGGAAGCGCTTGAACAGCTTCTGAAAAACGATGTCGCCGTCATTCTCGTCGATGTCTGCATGCCCGAACTGGATGGTTTCCAGCTGGCATCGATGATCCGCGCGCATCCGCGTTTTGAAAAAACAGCGATTATTTTTATTTCTGCAGTGCAGATGAGCGATGAAGACCGGATAAAAGGTTATTCCATGGGTGCAGTTGATTATGTCCCTGTTCCTGTCGTGCCCGAAGTTTTACGCGCAAAAGTGCGGATTTTTACGGATTTATATCGTAAAGGACAACAGTTTGAAAAACTGAACGTCGAGCTGGAGCAGCGCGTTGCGGAAAGAACGGCCAAACTTAACGAAAGCGAACAACGCCTTCGGCTGTCGATCGACATTGCGCGGCTGGGCACATGGGACTGGAAAATTGATACCGATGAAATGAACTGGTCGGACAGTTTTTATAAAATCGTCGGTTACGCTGTTGACGAGATAAAGCCCAGTTATAATGCATGGCGTGATCGGGTGCATCCTGATGATATCGATCTCGTCGAATCTCAAATGAGAAAAGCGATTGCGGAGCATCTGCCATTTCGCGCGACTTACCGCCTGCTGCGTTCAGACGGCACAATAATCTGGTGCGAGTCGAGCCGCCATTATGAATATAACCAGCAGGGTGAACCGGTACGGATGATCGCCGTTGTCATGGATGTCAGCGATCACAAACGTTCCGAAGAGCACCAGCGGCTGATGGTTCGCGAGCTGCATCACCGCGTGAAAAATACGCTTGCAACTGTTCAGGCCATCGCAAGCTCAACTGCGCGATCGGCGCCGGATATGGAAAGCTTCCTCAATTCTTTTGCTGATCGTATCGTCTCTTTAAGTAAAACACACACACTGCTCGTCACTAATAATTGGGATAAAATCTCACTGCATGATCTTTTGGTGAGTGAACTTGGAACATACGATAATAATGCTCAGGAGCGTATTATACTTGATGGTCCTTCAATTGACCTGGCATCGGACACCGCTCTTTCTCTCGGAATGGCAATCCACGAAATGACGACAAATGCAGCAAAATACGGAGCTTTATCAAGCCCTGACGGAAGCATTCATGTCAGTTGGAGCAGCCAAAATCAAACCTCCGGAAAAATACTTTCCCTGTCATGGCAAGAGGCCGGAGGACCGGAAGTTGCTCATCCAAAACGGAAAGGTTTCGGATCCCAGCTTATCGAGAAAGTCCTGGTTGCCCAGATCGGAGCTCAGGTGGACATGAATTATCTGAAACACGGACTTCAATGTAAAATTTCTTTGCCGCTCGAACGCCATGCGCTTAAAAAGATTGCCGCTTGATTATTTTTGTGAGCGCCACAATCCGTTTTTTTCAGCGACTGCATAAAGAATGATAAGAAAAGCCAAAAGCCGGGGTATATAAAAGAATGGTTCCTGCTCATTTGAATAATTCATAAGGCTTAGCATCAGCCGGCTTGCGCCCTCGATAAAAAAAGAAATTGAAAAAAACAGAAAAAACCGGTCGCTCGTTGTCCGCCATGAGCGAAGGAAAATCAGGCTTACAATAAAGAAGCCCATAATGACTGCACCTAACAATATGAAGTTCATGTGCTTTCCTTATTCTGCATCAAAGATCAGGCCATAAAGCAAAATAGAAATCGATATCAGTGCCGTAACAAGGCGCACTGTCGAAAGGTCCATTTCCGGCGGCGTGTTTTTATCAATGACAAGAAGAATGTTATTGATGGTCAGGCCCGCAAAACAAAGTCCGCCCCATAAAAGCAGCCGGTAACGGCTTCGCCTGAAAGCCAGAAACAGGACTAAAGCGCAAAGTAAAGCTGCAAGCGCGCATAAACTATAAATAATATATGCCACGTCTAGTCCTTTCTGATGCGGAAAGCATCTGCGAATTCTTTTATTCTGGTTTTCGATTTCGAATGAATAAGATGGGTAACAGGAAGCAGGTATTTTGAATAAATAATTGCAAGCCGATCCACTGTGTCTCTCATATTTTCGGAAGCCGGCTGATAATAGAAAAGCGATGGATTTTCGATTTTAAACAAGCCTTGAACTGCAAGCTGCTGAAGCAGTTCATTCGCCTTCTCTTCGCTTATATATAGATTTTTTGCGGTATCCTGAGCCGACCATCTGTCTTTTGGCTTTGCGCGTAAAAGCAGCAGGCATTCCAATTGCGCTACAGAATCGATCTTCTGCATGACGAAATTTCTTACGTCTTCAGGAATAACTTCTTCTGTCATAGGATCGCCCTAAGGTACTTAAAAAAACAGATGCTGATTTGTCAAAATAATATAGCCAAGGTCTGCAATTTGTATGGGCAGATCAGGATGCCGCCGGCTGTTTAATATTTTTAACTGTCAATGTTATTTAGGAGCAAACGAATATACGCGAATTTGAGCGGATGAAAGTGGTGCCCCTGGCCGGAGTCGAACCAGCACGCCTTTTGGGCACTCGATTTTGAGTCGAGCGCGTCTACCAATTCCGCCACAGGGGCAACGGCCCGAATTAATGCCCGCTGTGCGAAAAATACGCAAGTGTAAGCCATTTTTAACGCAAAAAAGCCCCGTTACAAAACTGTCATAAGCCAGTCATTCGCCCGTCATGTCGAATCAGTAGGCCCTTGGGAGGAAAAGGGATTTGTGCCGCCATGGGCATGACTGAGGGTGTTAAGAAACGGAGTGTCAGGACGCGCGGCCATCGCGTGCGCAAATCCGTTCGCCGCCCTGTCAAAAAGACGGCAGCTCCGCAGCCCCAGCCAGCGACGCGAAACACAAAGACGGCGGCAAGCCAAAAGGCGTTGCGCCGCGAAAAAACCGTGCAGCAGAAGACGGTATTGGCGAAACGTAATGTCGCCAGAAAAAACAAGATTGCCAAAAGCAAGACTTTGCCGATCCAGCAGTTTTTCTCGGTCGGCGATCTGTCGAAGCAGAAGCAGGTTTCTGAAATACAGCTTGCGCCGCAGTCACCGCAGAATCTGCAGAACTTTTTCAAAGCGAAGCCTTTTGAACTTGCCGGCAATGCCGCTTTCAGATTGCAAGACAGGAAGCCGTTCGAAACATCTCAACCGCAAACGCAAAGAGACATACAGCCTGCCTCGGCCATTTCAAAGCAAAGCACAATCAAGGCGCTGAGCAAGGTCGACCTGCCGGCTATCGTCAACAGCCCTGTTTCTGCGAATACAAGTTCTTTCCTGAAAGGCAGCGACCGTGATCTCGCTTCGGTTTACCGTCTGGGCAAAAGCGCCAAGAGCCTGTTCTGGGGCGATGGCCTGAAAACGCAGATACCGTTGCGGTTTCTGGGCGGCGCAGCGGAAACCCTGATTGCCGTAGCTGACGCAACGGAAAATTTCAAAAAGCGCAAAGAGGCGATCAGAACCGGCAATCAGGAGATGCTGCGTGATGCCAATTACGGCCTTTTTTATGACTCAACATTAGGTACCCGCGGGCTTGCGGGCGCCATAAGAGGTGCGCCGAAATTTCTTGAGAAGATCGGCATGCAGCGCGCCGCAACGAACATCGGCTCCAACCCCACATTTGCAAAAGTTGCTCCTTACTCACGGGTGTTGAGCGGAATCACTTATGCTGCCGACCTCGCTGCAGACCTGAAAAGAAACAAGGAAGATTTCGACAGCGGCAAGATCACGCAGCAGCAGTTTACGGACAAAAGCGGCGGCGCCTTCATCAAAGGCGGATTGATTGCCGCAACTTATGTCAAGCATCCTATTGTTTACGGTGCAGCCAATCTGACGCTGTTCGGTGCGGGTGTCGCGAAAGCGACGACAGGTACAGATGTTTTTGCTGAAGCCTATCCGTATGCCGGACCGGCGGGCATTGTCCGCCAAGGAAAACGGTTCGTGCGCTGGGGTGCAAACGGGCTCGGAGCTGATGACAGCAAGCTTAGCGAAATTGTGACGGATGTGAGAAGCGGTATCAAAAATAATATCAAGCCTGTGACCGACTATCTCATGGACATGCAGCTTTCGACGCAGGACAAAAGTCGCGAGGAGCGCCGGCGGATCGGCGATTTCTTCGGTGTGAGTAATGAGCGAATGAATGCATTCGAAGACTGGCGTGAAAAGTCGATCCGAAAACTTTATGGCGCAATTCCCGACTATGCCGCCAACCTCGATAACAAGATTATCAAGACACAGGATGAGAACGTCACGAAAATCGCTTATGCGGCAGGCAATGCCGTGCAAAAAGTCACCCCTTATTTCGATACGACGGCGAATAATCCGCTTGCGAAATGGGTGAACCGGAAAGCTGATTATGGCATCGGCTATTTCAAAGGCAAAAGCGATGAAACACTCGATCGTGACGTCGAAATGAAAGAAGCCAACCGCGAGCGGCTGGCCAACCAGCAGCGCTTCACCAGCTGGGAGCAATACAAGGAGCGCGCACGTAACCCGGTTACCGATACGGCTGATCTCGTTACTGAAAAAGTCTTTGGCTATCTTGGTTACGCGGGCGGCTTGGGTGTGACGTCCGCCAAGATGACCTACAATTCGCTGATGAACGCCTTCAGCAGAGACGAGGCAACCAGGCGTGATTACCGCAATGCGATCGAGCAGAATAAACACGAGATGGGCGTCCAGACGGCCAGCTACCTCGCCAATCCGTAAATAATTGCCGCCTTCGGATGAATGCCGATTTGAATACGGCATGAGATCGATTACATATCTCTGAACGGGAGTATGCGATTCGATGTTGGAGCGGGCCTATGCGTGGATTGTCTCTTTCGCCTCGCATCCGCGCGCCGTCTGGGTTCTGGCGCTGATCTCTTTCGCCGAAAGCTCCATTTTCCCCCTTCCGCCGACACCGCTGCTCATTCCCATGGGCCTCGCACGCCCGGACAAGTCCTGGTATTACGCCACGGTCTGCGCCGCTGCCTCTGCGCTGGGTGGCATCGTCGGTTACGCGATCGGCTATCTTCTCTGGGACACGGTCGGCCAATGGGTGATCGAAACCTACGGCATGGCAGAACAGGCGCAGAATTTACGCGCGCAGGCGAGCCATTACTGGTTCTGGATTCTGATCACCAAGGGCCTGACACCAATCCCGTTCAAGCTTGTGACGATCATGTCAGGGCTGATCGGCTATAATTTCTGGCTGTTCATGCTGGCCTCGATCATTTCGCGCTTCGTGTTTTTCTATATGTTCGCGCTGGCGCTCTATTATTACGGCAGCCAAATCCGCACCTTTATGGAAACGCACCTGCGCACCGCGACCTTTATCCTGCTGTTCTTCCTGATCGGCGGATTTTTCCTTGTGAAATATATCGTATGAGAGAGATCAAAATCTCCGGCATTTATTTCTCGTCTGCTATCACGGCGCTGGCCCTGATCGGCGGCCTGTTCGCCGCGCTTGCAGCTGAAAATATTTTTAACATCCGGCCATGTGAGCTGTGCCTGCAACAGCGCTGGCCGTATTACATCGGCGCAGCATTGGCTCTGGTCCTTTCAACGCTGGCACATTACCGCCGCGCGCCGTTTCGTGTTTTGAAACTGGCGCTGATCGTTCTTGTCGGGATCCTGGCATGGAGCCTGTATCTCGCCGTCCAGCACTCCGGCGTCGAATGGCACTGGTGGGCCTCACCCACCGGCTGCACATCGAGCGGGGCCGATGTCACAATCAGCGTGAAGGACTTGTTCGGGCAGTTGAAGAATGTCCAGCCGATTGTCGCCTGCGATGCCCCGGCGTGGAAACTGTTCGGCATCTTCTCGTTTGCGAATCTGAATGCGATCCTGTCGCTGCTGCTGCTGATTGTAAACGGATGCGTGCTTGCAGGATTTGAGCTGCGCAAGAAAAAATCTTAAGGCTCCAGAATCGTATCCCAGTAGAGATAGTCGAGCCAGCTGTCGTGCAGGTAGTTCGGCGGGAATAACCTCCCGTTATTATGAAGATCATGCACGTCCGGCCGGTAGGGCGTCTGGTGCGGCCAGAGTTTCGCCTCGGCCGGCATCTTACTTCCCTTGCGCAGATTGCAGGGTGAGCAGGCGGCCACCACGTTTTCCCACGTCGTCATGCCGCCGCGCGAACGCGGGATGAGATGGTCGAACGTCAGCTCGGCATGCGCACCGCAATACTGGCAGGCGAATTTGTCGCGCAGGAAAACATTGAAGCGGGTAAAAGCAGGATAGCGCGAAGGCTTCACATAAGTCTTGAGACACAGCACCGAAGGCAGGCGCATTTCCATCGTGGGTGAGTGCACCACCTTGTCGTAATGGGCGATGATATTCACGCGTTCGAGACAGACGGCCTTGATGGCATCTTGCCAGGACCAGAGAGACAGCGGGTAATAGGACAGGGGGCGATAGTCCGCGTTGAGGACCAGAGCGGGGCAGGCATCGGGGTGAGCCAATGCCGTCATGCGGGTTTTATCCCGGATTTGTTCAGACGCATCATCATGAATCACACCATTAGCATCAATGATCGTGACCGTTTTGTGAAGCCACAATGGCTGCACAGCTTTAGTCTATCGCGGGGTTCCTAACAGAATCTGACCGGCATCCGCTCAAATTGATGTGTTCGAGCGGCTTTTCATCAGTCCCAGCGGGTTTTTTTGACTTTTGGCGTCTTGCGCTTTTCGTCGCGCATGCGCGCGTAATAGGCCCATAGCAGCCGTGCCGCCACGCCCTGCCAAGGCGACCAGGTCCTGGCCCGTTTCGCCAGCTTGATGACATCAGGGCGCGCACGGAGCCCGTAGGCCACCCGTGCCGCTTCCTGCAAGGCAAGATCGCCGGGGGCAAACACATCGGCATGGCCCAGCGCGAACATGATGTAGATATCGCTGGTCCACGGGCCGATGCCGGACACTTGCGTGAGCATTTCGCGCGCTTCATCCGGATGCGCGGCATCGACTTTTTTGAAATCGAGCGTCTTGTCTTTGACGGCATTCGCCAGCGCTTTCAGGGTCTTGATCTTCGGCCCCGAAAGACCGCAGGCGCGCAGTGTGGGCATGCGTGACTTTAGAATGGTTTCCGGCGTGATCTTTTTCAGTTTCGCTACCACGCGTGCTTCAATCGTATCGGCGGCAGCGACTGACAGCTGCTGCGCGATGACGATGCTGATAAGTCCTGCAAACCCGCCCTTGGTGCGCCGCAGCGGCGGCAGTTTGATGAGAGCGGCCAGCTTATCCATGTTTGGGCAGATCCGACGCAGATGGGCTACACCTTCGGCAAGATCGGCCTCTGTTTCGATCAAGCGGTGCTGCGCAGTCATCATTGTTTCCTTCACGCATCATCTATATGTAAAACGTCAGCAATCAACCCGAAAGTTGAGACAAAATGGAAGCCTATATTGTCGACTATATCCGCAGCCCGTTCGGCCGTTATGGCGGTGCGCTGGCAAGTGTTCGCCCCGACGATCTCGGCGCGCATGTGATCAAGGCGCTGATGCAGCGCAATGTGTCGCTTGGGCGTGAAGATATTGAAGATGTGATTTTTGGCTGCGCCAATCAGGCGGGTGAAGACAACCGCAATGTCGCGCGCATGAGTGCTTTGTTGTCAGGCCTTTCGGTGGTTGTGCCGGGCACGACGGTGAACCGTCTGTGCGGTTCGGGCCTTGAAGCCGTGGCGATTGCGGCGCGGCAGATCAAGGCGGGCGAAGCGGATGTGCTGATCGCTGGCGGAACCGAGAGCATGACGCGTGCGCCGTTCGCGATGCCGAAGGCGGATGCGGCCTTTCCACGCACGCAGGAGATTTTCGACACCACCATCGGCTGGCGTTTCGTAAACCCGAAGATGAAAGAAAAATACGGCATCGAGAGCATGCCCGAAACGGCTGAATGCGTGGCCGATGAATACAATGTCTCGCGTGAAGATCAGGATGCGTTTGCGCTGCGCTCGCAACAGCGCGCCGATGCCGCGCACAAGGCCGGGCGTTTCAGGCAGGAAATTTCGGCGCTCGAAATTCCACAAAAAAAAGGTGCGCCGCTTGTCGCCGATCATGATGAGCAGATGCGGCCATCAACGACGCTCGACGGCCTCACCAAATTGCCGACGCCGTTCAAAAAGAACGGCACGGTGACGGCAGGCAACGCTTCCAGCATCAATGATGGCGCTGCTGCCTTGCTGATCGTCTCCGAAAAATCCCTCAAGAAATATAATCTGAAACCGATTGCGCGTGTGCTGGGTGCCGCCACGGCGGGTGTGCCGCCGCGCGTGATGGGCATCGGCCCGGCCCCCGCTTCGCTGAAACTGATGGACCGGCTCAATCTCAAGATTTCCGATTTCGATGTCATCGAATTGAACGAAGCTTTCGCTTCGCAGGCATTGGCTGTTTTACGTTCATTGAAGCTTGCCGACAATGCGGAACATGTGAACCCGAACGGCGGCGCTATTGCGCTCGGCCATCCGCTTGGGGCGTCCGGCGCAAGGCTCGTCGGCACGGCAGCGCTGGAACTGACGCTACGTCAGCAGAAGCGGGCATTAGCCACCATGTGCATCGGCGTTGGCCAAGGTATCGCGCTTGCCCTTGAACGGGCGTGACAGTTTCATTAGGTTGAATGTATGTACACGCAAGGCCTCAATACCGGCGATAAAACGCAATCTGATGATCCACGTGAAGCGGTGTTTCAGGCGCGCATTGACCGCGATGAAAAGATCGAGCCGAACGACTGGATGCCGGAAGCGTATCGCAAAACGCTTGTCCGCCAGATGGCGCAGCACGCGCATTCGGAAATCATCGGCATGCAGCCGGAAGGCAACTGGATTACGCGCGCGCCCAGCTTGCGCCGCAAAGCTGCACTGCTCGCGAAAGTGCAGGACGAGGGTGGTCACGGGCTTTATCTTTATTCCGCTGCCGAAACGCTGGGTGTGACACGCGAAGAGATGCAGCAACAACTCATCGATCAAAAAGCAAAATATTCCTCGATCTTCAATTACCCGACACTGACCTGGGCCGATATGGGCGCGATCGGCTGGCTGGTCGATGGTGCCGCAATCATGAATCAGATCCCGCTGTGCCGTTGCTCTTACGGCCCCTATGCGCGCGCGATGATCCGCATATGCAAGGAAGAAAGTTTTCACCAGCGGCAGGGTTATGAAATCATGATTACCTTGGCACGTGGAACACCGGGCCAAAAAAAGATGGCGCAGGATGCATTGAACCGCTGGTGGTGGCCGTCGTTGATGATGTTTGGCCCGCCGGATGGTGAATCGCTCCACAGTACGGACGCGATGAAATGGCGCATCAAGCGTTTTTCAAATGACGAGCTGCGGCAAAAATTCGTCGATGCCACAGTGCCGCAAGGTCATTTTCTCGGTCTCGAATTTCCGGATCCGAAACTGAAGTTTAATGAGAAAACCAAACATTGGGATTTTGGCGAAATCGACTGGAGCGAATTCAAGAACGTTATTTCCGGTAACGGCCCGTGTAACGCGCAGCGCATCGCGCAACGCCGCAAGGCGCATGACGACGGGCAATGGGTGCGCGAAGCGGCACTGGCATATGCCGAAAAACAACAGGCGCAGACACAATTACAGGCTGCGGAGTAATCATCATGACCGAGAAAAACATGCCGCTCTGGGAAGTGTTCGTGCGCACGCGTAATGGCCTTGCGCACCAGCATTGCGGTTCCGTGCATGCCGCTGACAAGGATATGGCGCTTCAACACGCGCGCGATGTTTACACGCGCCGCAATGAAGGCGTGTCACTGTGGGTGGTGCGCTCGAACGACATCACCGCGTCCGACCCTGCCGAAAAAGAGATGATGTTTGAACCGGCGGCTTCGAAAATTTATCGCCACCCGACATTCTATGATGTGCCGGAAGACGTCGGGCATATGTAATGCGCGATCTGTTCGAATATACTTTATCGCTTGCCGACGATGCGCTGGTGCTCGGCCATCGCCTGTCCGAATGGTGTGGCCATGCGCCGACGCTGGAAGAAGATCTGGCTCTGGCCAATATCAGCCTCGACCTGATCGGCCAGTCGCGCGCGCTCTATCAATTTGCGGCAGAGACAGAAGGCAAGGGGCGTAGTGAAGACGATTTTGCCTATCAACGCGATGAGGATGAATTTTCAAACCTGCTGATCTGCGAATTGCCGAACGGCGATTTTGCTTTCACCATGGCGCGCATGATGATGGTATCAAGCTTCATGCTGCCTTATTGGCAGGCGATGAAAAATTCAAAAGAGCCGCGCTTGGCTGCGATCGCCGCACGCGCCGAAAAAGAAGTACAGACGAAAGCCATCAGCGTATGCAGGCCGGTATTGATGCGCTGTGCATGTGGGGTGGCGAGTTGTTTGAAATGACAAACACCGAAATGCAGCTGGCGAAAGATGGCTTTGTCCCTGATCGTGCAGCACTGCTCAATCATTTTAATGCGGCCGTTGATAAAACATTTGCTGAAGCCAGGTTGCAAAAACCGCAAGGCACCTACATGCAGATTGGCGGTCGTGCAGGAAAACATACCGAGCATCTGGGCTACATGTTATCCGAAATGCAGGTGCTGGCGCGGCGCCACCCGCAAGCGGTGTGGTAATGCTGGCCGTCGCCGACATCGCGCGCGCGCGCGACATTGCCGGCAATGTGCCCGACCCGGAAATTCCGGTTGTCACGATCGCCGATCTCGGCATCCTGCGTGATGTGCAGCTGCAGGGCGATAAAATAGAAGTGACGATTATCCCGACTTATTCCGGCTGCCCGGCGATGAACGTGATTGCGCAGGATATTGAAACCGCGCTGCATCAAGGCGGTTTTGCCGATGTGCAGATCAGGCTGCTGCAATCTCCGGCCTGGACGACGGATTTCATTTCCGAAGAAGGCAAGGAAAAGTTGAAGCGCTACGGCATTGCGCCGCCGCAAAAGGGGAGCGAGCATCCCTCATGCCCGCAATGCGGCTCGGCTCGAACAGAAAAGATTTCGCAATTCGGCTCGACAGCCTGTAAGGCTTTATGGCGCTGCATGTCGTGCAGGGAACCGTTCGATTATTTCAAATGCCTGTAGAATCGTCCCGTCTCTATCCGCTGACTGTGAAAGACATCGCCCGCGAAACGGCTGAGGCGATCTCTGTTGCTTTTGCTGTCACGCCGGATATGGAAAATCTTTACGCCTATCAGCACGGCCAATATATTACCGTTGAAGTCGATATCGATGGCGAAAAGCTGCGCCGCGCCTATTCCATTGTTTCGGGCCTTGACGATGGCGAGCTGCGTATCGGCGTCAAGAAAACCAATGGCGGCCTTGTTTCCAGTTTCCTGAATGACAATCTGAAAATCGGCGATACGGTGTATGTGATGCCGCCGCTCGGCCGCTTTACTGCGCCACTCAATGTCGATGCGCAGCAGAACCATTTGTTCATTGCGGCGGGCTCCGGCATTACGCCGATCCTGTCGATCATGAGTACCGTGCTGTCGCGTGAGCCGCATAGCCGCGCGCTGTTGATTTACGGAAACAAGCGTCAAGCCGATATCATGTTCCTCGAGACCATCGAGCAGATGAAAAATACCTATCTCGACCGGCTTGCGCTCGTGCATGTGCTGTCGCGCGAGTCCGGTGATATCGAAATCTTGAATGGCCGTATCGATATGGAACGCGTCGGCGCCATTCTGAAAGCAATGATGCCTGCTGCAAGCATCAGCCATGTATTCATGTGCGGCCCCGGCACCATGCTGGACGAGGTACAGAACGGTCTTGGCAGCTTGGGCGTGAATCCGCAAAAAATTCATCGTGAGATTTTCACACCCGGCGAAGGTCGTCACGGCACGCCGGTCACGGTCGGCAAGGGCGAACGCACGGAGGGAGAGGCAGAAGCCGAGCTGATCCTCGATGGCCGCCGCCACCAGATTACGGTCAAAAAAGATGAGACGGTGATCGAGGCCGCGCACCGCGCCGGTATCGAAGCGCCCTATTCCTGCAAGGGCGGCATGTGCTGTACCTGCCGCGCGCGCGTTGTCGAAGGCGCCGTCGAGATGCAGACCAATTATTCGCTCGAGCCGTGGGAGCTGGAAGCCGGTTTCGTGCTCACTTGCCAGGCAAAGCCGAAATCGGAAAAGCTCGTTATCGATTATGATGCGCGATAATATTTAAAATTTTAAATATTTCGTGTTTTGACATATATGAATGCATATGTAATCTATCAATTATTGAAATTATTTATTTGACGATGAGGGATAATCATGGGTTTGGGTTCTGCAGAAAAAGCGAAACGCTCCTCAAAAAATAATTATTCGCCGCAAGAAAAAGAAAAGAAGCAGGAAGATTTTAATCGTGCGCAATCAAATGTGCGCCAAGATTTGAAAAATAAGGCCGCTGATAAAAAGAAGCGAGTTAAGACGCTTGCGAAAATAGTCAAGCGCACTCAGCCACAGCCACGCACAAATCCAAGCACAAGTCCAAATGAGCAAACAAAAATAAACAATCCGCCTGAGGCCGTGCGCATTCAGCAGGATGTAAAAGTAAGCAATAATTACAACGGATATTCAGATTCAGAAAAGGTACAAAAGGCCCGAAAAGAAGCGGTAGATCGGGATCGGGAAATATATGGTCTTAGGGGTTCTACTGCGGCTACCCCATTCTTAACGGCTGGCGGTCTTGCTTTAATGGAAATGGGAGCGGGGGCAGCGGTACCTGCGGCCGGAGCTGTAGGTGTAGCTGCTGCTGCAATGACGACTGTTTTAGCTACAATTGGAGTTGCAGTTCCGGTCGGTATTGCAACATATGCTTTTTGTATGAAGCCTCGCCCACAAGGGGAAGAAACTGTTAGAGTTATTGGTCCCGCCGATGTTGCGCTTAAATAAGAGCTAATCTTACGCTGCATGTTCCGGCAATAATACCCCCTTCACCGTCCGCCCATGGCCGCGAAACTCCGCGATCAATGTGCCGTCGCGTTTTTTGACGGTGACATCGGTAATGCTGGAGCGTTCCTGCCGCACACGCTCCTTGGCCGTAGCCACAAGTTCGTCGCCCAATGAGGCGGGAGCGAGATAGGAAATCTCGCACTGCGCCGCGACCATGCGCTGGTTGTGCGAATTGCAGGCGAAAGCAAAGGTCGAATCCGCCAGCGTGAAAATATAGCCGCCATGGCAGATACCGTGCCCGTTCACCATTTTATCGGTGATCGTCATGCTGAACACGGCAAAGCCGGCCCTGATCTCTTCGATCTTCATGTTTAGTGCGCGGGAGGCGGGGTCCTGTTGCCACTGCGCTTCGGCACATTTTTTGGCGAGTTCATCGGGCGTCATCACTGCTACCGTTCTGAAAATTTCGGTGTGCGTTTTTCGAAGAAGGATTTTACGCCCTCGGCATAATCAGGTGTTTTGCCAAGCTCGCTCTGCGTCCGGCTTTCAAGCTCGAGCTGCGCGGTAAGATCATTGGTTTCGCTGGCATCGAAAAGTTCGCGCAGTTTGATGAGGGGATAGGTCGGAACAGCGGCCAGCTTGTTGGCCAGTTCTTCGGCTGCGATCATCAACTGATCGTCGTCGACCGCTTTCCAGATCATGCCAAGCGCTTCCGCTGTCGCACCATCGACGCTTTCGGCCAGTGCGGCCAGCGCATAGGCTTTGCCGCGCCCGACAAGCTTCGGCAGCATCCATGTGCCTGCCGTATCCGGAATGAGGCCAATCTTCGAAAAAGCCTGGACGAATTTTGCCGACTTCGCTGCAATCACGATATCGGCCAGCAAAGCCAAATTCGCGCCCGCACCTGCGGCGATGCCGTTGACGGCGGCGATGACGGGTACCGGAAAGCTGCGCAATTGTTTGACGAGCGGATTATAAAAAGCCGCAATCGTTTTTGAAAGATCGAGCGAACCGGGCGCGGCCAGCCGGTCGGAGAGGTCCTGGCCCGCACAAAAACCGCGGCCCGCCCCTGTCAGGATCAGCGCACGGATCGAGCGATCGGCTGCTGCCTCATCCAGCGCCTTGCGCAGGGCAATGTGCATGGGTTCATTGAAGGAATTCAGCTTGTCGGGCCGGTTCAGCGTGACAATTGCAACTGCGCCGCGCGTTTCATAAAGAACGCCATTTTCTTCTTGTGTCATTTGTTTCGCCTGCGCCTGTGTCATGTTGCTTGCCTCGCTTGCGGCAATGAATTACGGAAAGGGGATGACTGTCAAGGACAGCGAAAGAGGAGGATGACATGGCTTCATCTGCTGCGAAAGTGTTTCAACCTATGGCTCAGACCTTTTACGAAACCCATGCTCCTCTCCTGCAAAAGGCGCAGGAAGCTATTTTGAAGCGCACCTACTGGAGCGCTTACCCCGAAATGCCTTCGGGCAAGATTTACGGCGAGACGGCCAAGGTCGATGCCGAAACGACGTTCAAAAATTATCTGGGTAAGTCGTTCGACCTGAAGCAGCCGTCAACAAAGACAGTCGGCGCGGAAGAATCGCCCTATGGTTTCCCGCTGAATATTACTTATCCCTCCGCCGATATCGATACGCTGATCAAGGCGTCTGCTGCGGCTTGCAAAACATGGGGGCAGGCGAGCATCGAAGAGCGGGCGGGCGTCGCACTGGAAATTCTCTCCCGAATCAACAAGCAAAGCTTCCTGATGGCCAATGCCGTGATGCATACATCCGGTCAGGCTTTCATGATGGCGTTTCAGGCGGGCGGTCCGCATGCGCAGGACCGCGGTCTTGAAGCGATTGCTTATGCTGTCTCGGAAATGCAGCGCGTGCCCCTGACGGCGCGCTGGGAAAAGGTGACAGGAAAAGACCAGACGACGGTTCTCGACAAGACATTCCGCCTTATTCCGCGCGGCATTTCGGTCATCATCGGCTGCGCGACGTTCCCGACGTGGAATTCCTACTCGGCATTGTTTGCGTCAATGGTCACCGGCAATACCGTCATCGTGAAGCCGCATCCAGGCGCGATCCTCCCGCTGGCGATCACCGTGAAAATCGCCCGCGATGTTTTGGCCGAGGCTGGGTTCGACCCGAACGTTGTACTGCTGGCACCGGACACGGCCGATGCGCCGATTACGAAAGAGCTTGTGCAGCGCGAAGAAGTGAAGATCGTCGATTTTACGGGCTCGCCGATGTTCGGCAAATGGCTGCGCGACAACCTGCGCGACAAGCAGCTTTACACGGAAGAAGCGGGCGTCAATTCCGTCGTCATCGATTCAACTGACAATTTTAAAGGCATGACATCGAACATCGCTTTCTCGCTGGCGCTTTACACAGGTCAGATGTGCACCGCCCCGCAGAATATTTTCGTGCCGCGCGGCGGCATCGATACGCCCGAAGGCAAAAAATCTTTCGATGACATTGGTGAAGCTATCAAAACCTCGCTGGATAAATTGCTTGGAGACAATGATCGCGCGGCGGCCATTTTAGGCGCGGTACAAAATCAGGCGACCGTGAAGCGCGCTTTCGATGCGAAAACCCGCGGCAAGGTTGTCCGTGACGGCAGCGCGATTGTCATTCCGGGTATGGAAATGGCGCGCACCATGACGCCGCTCCTTTTGGCCGTCGATGCAAAAGATAAAGACAAGTATGACGAAGAATGTTTCGGCCCCGTCGCCTTCCTGATCGCGACGGATGATACGGCTGAATCGATCAAGCTTGCCTCGACGGGTGCGCGTGAGCGTGGGGCGATTACAGCGTCGCTTTATTCGACGCGCGAAGATGTGATCGAAAAAGCGTCCGATGCCTTTGCGGATGCGGGTGCTGCGCTTTCCATCAACCTCACCGGCCACATTTATGTGAACCAGTCGGCAGCGTTTTCGGATTATCACGTCTCGGGCGCAAATCCGGCCGGTAATGCCTCGCTAACGGACGCGGCCTTCGTTGCCAACCGTTTCCGCACGGTCACGATTCGTCGCCAGCAATAGACAGGTTTAAAAGCGTTGAGTCCGGTTGAAGTTCATATCGAAGGTGACATCGCCTTCGTCACCATCGACAACCCGCCCGTCAATGCGCTGTCCGCGCCCGTGCGCAAAGCGCTGTTCGATGTAATTGAAAACATCGAAACGATGGAGCATGTGCGTGCGGGTGTCCTGCTGTGCAAAGGCAAAACATTTGTGGCGGGTGCCGATATCAGAGAATTCGGCAAGCCGCTCATCAAGCCGATTCTGCCGGACATCATTACCGTACTCGAAAGTTCCAATAAAATCTGGCTTGCGGGGTTGCACGGCACAGTGCTGGGCGGCGGGCTGGAGCTTGTGCTCGGCTGCTCTTATCGTATCGCGCTCGAAAGCACACGGTTCGGGTTTCCTGAAGTCAATCTTGGCATCATTCCCGGCGCTGGCGGAACACAGCGCGCGCCGCGGCTGATCGGATTGGAAAACGCGCTTGATCTCGTCACATCCGGCAAGCCAATTTCAGCGCAAGCGGCACAAGCGCAGGGTTTGATCGATGCCATTATCGAAGGCGATTTGCGCACTGCTGCGAAAGAGTATCTGGCGGACAAACAGATACGCCGCAACGATACCCAACCAATCATATCGTTCGAAAAAGCTGCGCTTGAGCAGAAAATGAAAGCACTGCCGCAAAAAGCGCGCGGGCAGGTTTCGATCATTGCCGGGGCACATGCCGTGATGCTGACGACCGTTCTGCCGCTGGATGAGGGCCTGCGTGAAGAGCGTAAAATGTTCGAAGAAATGGCCTCAAGCGACCAGTCGCGAGCTTTGCGCTATCATTTTTTTGCCGAACGTGAAGTGGCGAAAATTTCCGAGTTTGAAAATGTTGCGCCGTTGCCTTTTCAGAAAATCGGCGTTGTTGGTGCAGGGACGATGGGCTGCGGCATCGCCGCCAATGCGCTGCTGTCCGGCCTCGATGTCATCGTCATTGAAAAAGATGCAGAAGCGCGCGCAAAAGCGCAGAGTCGCCTGAACGATATTTTGAATGAGGCAGTCAGGCGCGGGCAGTTAAGCCAGAACAAATTTGAAGCTCCGAAAGGCAAAGATCTCTTTTTCGAAAGTTTCGATAACTTAAAAGATCGCGATCTTGTCATCGAGGCTGTTTTTGAGGATGCGCAGGTCAAAAAAGACGTACTGGCGCACATCGGCCAAAGCGTAAGTGATCAAACCCTGATTGCCACCAACACATCTTATCTCGATCTCGATGATCTGGCGCAAGCATCAGGCCGCCCGCATCTGTTCATGGGCCTTCATTTCTTCGCACCCGCGCATGTCATGAAGCTTCTGGAAATCGTTCGCGGCAAAGAGACATCATTGCAAACGCTGGCCACAGGTTTTGTACTGGCGAAAGCTCTGAAAAAAACCGCGGTGCTCAGCGGCAATGCCGAAGGTTTTATCGGCAACCGTATCTGGCAGGCTTACAGGCGGGAGATTGAATATCTTGTTGAGGATGGCGCAAGTCCTTACGAGATCGATGCGGCCATGGAAGCCTTCGGTTTCCCGATGGGACCGTTCAAGGTGGCGGATCTGTCCGGTCTCGATATTGCCTGGGCGCAGCGCAAACGCCGCACCGCCACGCGTCCTGTGTCAGAGCGCTATGTCGATATTCCTGACGCTCTGTGCGAGGCTGGCCGCTTCGGAAAAAAAACGAATGCTGGCTGGTACGTTTATTTCGAGGGCAAGGCGCAGCCTGATCCGGCCGTGCTCGGTGTGATCGAAAGTGCGCGCCAGCGCAAAAAGATTGCGCCGCAAAAATTCAGCGCTGAAGATATTCAAAAGCGCGTGCAGAATATTATTGTCTCGACAGGCAAGAAACTTTTGGAAGAAAGCGTCGCACTTCGCCCGCTCGACATCGATGTCGCGATGGTCGCCGGATACGGTTATCCGCGCTGGCGCGGCGGGCCGATGTTTGAAGCGGGTCTCAGCGGCACAAAATAAAACAGGCCGGAAAAACCGGCCTGTTTATGTCTGCTCACAAAACGCGACTAATTTCTGGCTGTGCCGTAATAAGCATTCGTCTTCGCATAAACATCACCATCATTCTTGGTGAGTTCGTTCAAATCATAGACAGGTGCCTTTTCCAGCATTTCCTTGCTGTAAGGCACAACATAGCCGTCTTTGTCTTTTTCATAATTTAAAGACGACCATGGAATGGGATGGTATTTTTCACCGACGCTGAGAATGCCGCCGAAACCAACGACCGCGAAAAGAATATTGTTCGACAGTTTGTCGAGCACCACGTCCTCGACGTGACCGATCGATTCGCCCTGTAAGTTATAAATCTGTGTGCCATGGACGCGTGAGGCGAGAATGGCGCGTGTATGTCCTGCTGCTGTTGTCATGTTGCGAACCTCATCTTCAATTGGATAATAAAAAAACGGCTTTCATGAGGGTTTTGTTCCACTATGCTTTTTTAATAAGTATCTTCAACCGTTTCGATGCGTGTGCGCCGCAGTTTCGGAACAAGGAAAACAACGCCTGTAACAATCCCGAGTGTCGCTATGCCGCCGAAAAGGATCGAAGGCACAAGGCCGAGCAGGGTAGCGGCAAGGCCGGATTCGAAGGCGCCGATCTCATTCGAGGAAATAATAAACATGCTATTGATCGAAGACACGCGGCCACGCATGTCTTCCGGCGTCAGCAACTGCATCAGCGTGGCGCGCACAATCAGGCTGACGCTGTCGAAGCCGCCGCTTAATGTCAGAAAAAGCATTGCGGCCAGAAAATTTGTGCTGAAGCCAAAGCCGATCATCGAAAGCCCGAAACCGGCCACCACCCATAGAAGTGTCGCCCCGCGTACGATTTTCATCGGCCAGAGTGCGAGTACGAGCGCAATCACAATCGCGCCGATTGCAGGCGATGCGCGCAAGAGGCCTAGTCCCTCGGAACCAACATGCAGAACTTGGTCGGCATAAGCGGGCAGGATCGCGACGGCGCCGCCGAACAATACGGCGAACATATCCAGCGCCATGACGCTTAAGAGGACGGGGGATTTTAAAATAAACAGCCAGCCTCCCTTGATGCTGTCGATCGCCGTTTCGTTGCGCGGCTGGCTTTTATATTGGCGTGGGCTCGCACTCATCGCGCACAGCATGATGAACGCGGCGAGCATTAATCCTGCCGGCAGCAGCCAAGCGATCGATGCGCCATAGCCGCCATAAATAAGGCCACCAATAGCAGGCCCGCTGATCGCGCCGATCTGCAGGATGCTGCCCTGCCAGGCCGCGCCTGCCGAAATCAGCTTGCGCGGTACAACTTGAGGAAAAAGCGTAAAGGATGAAGGCATGCCAAAACTGCGCGCAATGCCGGAAATAAAAACGCCTGCAAAAATCCACCCGACAACGCTGCCGAAGGGCACGTTGGCATAACCGCCTGCAAATATAAGAAGTGCGAGGGAATTCAGCGCCATTACGCCGATGCAAAGAATGTAAACGCGATGCGGCCTGCTCTTGTCGATAATGTGCCCGGCAAACAATGCGCAAAACAGAGCAGGCAGTGCTTCGGCAAGCCCGGCGAGGCCAAGAAGGAGCGTGCTTTTCGTCAGTGAATAAATCTGCCAGCCGACGATGACAGCCTGCGCCTGCGTTGCCATGAACGCGAAAAGCCGCGTCAGCATCAGCAGGCGAAAATCGCGGATGCGCATGACATCAAGCGTGAACTGGGGCAGGCGGCGTTTCACAAAGTAGCCTTTAGTGGCGAAGGGCTTCGAATCAACTTTTATCAAGCCATGTTGACGATGTGCAAGGAGTTGCCCATTCTGGCAAGATGGAAATTCTGAAAAAGAGTGCCACCTGCCACTGCGGTGCCGTCGAGCTTGAACTTCTTATGCCCAACGGGTTTGAGAAGCCGCGACGCTGCACCTGTTCCATTTGCCGCCGCAAAGGCGCTGTCGTGATTTCTGTCAAGCGTGAAAATCTCAAAGTTGTCAGGGGCGAAGACAATTTGCAGCTTTACACATTCAACACGCATGTGGCGCGGCACTATTTTTGCAAAACGTGCGGTATCTATACGCATCATTTGCGCCGTTCCGACCCGAGCGAGTACGGCGTGAATTCAGGCTGTATTGAAGGTGTTGACCCGTTCGCATTTACAGATGTGCCCGTGCACGACGGGCAAAACCATCCCAGCGACAGATAGGTCATTCAAGTGGTGCCGATGGAGGGAATTGAACCCCCGACCTTCGCTTTACGAAAGCGCTGCTCTACCCCTGAGCTACATCGGCTAAAGAAGCCTTGTTCTTAATAGGCGAAAGCTTCAGTGGCAAGCGGGTCAGTTGGCCAGATCGCTGTCTTCTGTTTCCGCTTCATTGAGACCGGGATCATCCGGCACAAAAGGCGAAGATGAAACGGCAGGCTGCGGTGTTGAGGGCCTGCTTACATCCTGCTTCGGGCGGGGCAGGCTGGAGAATGGCGGACCGTGAATCAGGTCGGGAATTTTCGGCATCTGTTCCTGTAGCAACACGAGACCTTGCGGCTGGTCATGCGGGACCTGCCAGTGCACAGCGCCAAGATCACCACTCACCGGGCTGATGGGAGCCCACGCAGACAAGACCTGCCCGTCCGCCATCCAGATCGCGTCGCGCGGCGCGCGCATGGCGCGGTCGAGCCAGCCGCGCATCGCGCCGATATCGTTTTCAGCTTCGGCAAGTTTCGCCATCAGCAGGCAGATGCGTTGTGTCGGATTTTGCACGATCAGATTTTTCAGCGCATCGCGCGCCAGCGGAAAATCGCGCGCTTCCGCGGCGGCCGTCGCCATCGCGATCAATCCTTCCGGATGATTGGGCTGCAGGCGCAGCAATTGCCGTGCGCGCTTCAGACGGTCTTTTGCGGAATCGCCTTTAAGCAAATTTGTATAGAGATGCGCAACGGACGGGTGCGGCGATGCCTTCCAGCTTTTCTCAAGCATTTTTGATGCTGTCTTGAAATCCTCGATCTCGGAATAAAGCTGCGCGGCCTGTACGACAGCAGGCGCAAGGGTTGCATCAAGTAAATAAGCTTCAACACTGAGCTTGCGCGCTTGCTCACGATTAATGTCGATCAGGCTTTTCGCCTGTGCAGTCAGCGCAACGGCGCGTAATTTACGGGCCTCGTCTTTTGTAATGAGACGGTGACGCTGGCGTGTTTTCAAAGTGGCCAACACATCGTCCCACTTGTCTTCGCGCGCCTGTGTAATGAGAAGCGCCGTGCTGGCCCATGGCAGGTCCGCTTTCATTTTCGAAGCGGCCTCGGCGTAAGTCGCGGCGCGTGTTGCATCACCCTCGCGTTGCGCCTCGACATATAATCCGCGCAGGCCGAGAAGGCGCGTCTCGGGGTTTAGCAGCATCGCCTCAAAACTCGTGCGGGCCTTGACCTTGTCGCCGGTGAGCTGCGCGGTTTGTGAACGCAGAAGCAAAGTCAGCGGCGTATCGCCGAGAAAAGTCTGCGCGGCCTTGCTGGCGCGCTGCGCCTGGCGCACATCCCATGCGCCGACGGCAACAAGCCCGCGCGCGATCGCCTGCAGGCCCTTGTTCTGGCGACGCAGGCTGAGATACATGCGGAAAGCTTCCGGCCCGTGCAGGATAGCGCGGACAATCTGCACGACGATAATCGCCGCGAAAACAAAAAGTGAAAAAGCGATGGCGGCAACGAAAAGCGTCGTTTCGACGCGGTAGCCAAACGCATTCAGCACAATATCGCCGGGCCGTTCGGCAAGCCAGGCAAGGCCGAGGCTGGCAAACGTGATCAGAGCGATGAAGACAATCAGGCGGCGCAAATTTACTCCTGAGGTACTGTCTTTTTGGGCTGCAGGTTTTTTGCAGAGGCAAGCAGCAGGTCGCGCATCACCTTGTCGGCCGCGGCGCGCGCAACAAGGTCCTTGCCCCAGGGCTGCGCAATTTGCTGAAGGCGCGGCTCGAGTTTTTGATATTCCTGATGTGCGCTTTCGGAATTGTTTTGCTGCAAACGGAGTTCCACGCGCGCGAGGATCGCCTCGGCATCATTGCCTTCGATATCGCCGACTTTGCGAACCGAAACAAGATTTTGAAAAAAAGCAACGCTCTTGTCGAGGAAACCGGCATCCGGCGGCAATTGTGCTTTCAGCATCGATTGCGACACTGTTTCAAAGCGCGCAAGCAGCGCGGCCGTGGTCGGAACGCCCGTATTTGCATAAGCTTCGAGACCATCAAGGTTTGAGCCGTTGGGAAGAAGATTTTTTACAACTGCGTATTCACCGCTAAAGGCCGCGCCCTTGTCGAGCGCTTCTTTCAGGGCGAGGCCGCTCATTGCCAGTGCCAGTAACCGTTCATTTTCGGCAATTTCAACCTGTGAGACGGATTGCAGCTTGCGTTCGACAGTATCGAGCCGGGCCTGCAGGGGTGCAATCGTCAGCTTCGGATCCGGCTTTATATCGCGCAGTGCGCTTTCAATCCGATGCACATCGCTTTCCTGTTTTTCTTCCAGGGCGCTGACGCTGTTGCGCGTGGCTTCGAGGCGGTTGACGCTGTTTTCAAGCGTGTTGATGCGGCTGCGTTCCGTTTCAATTTTGGCAACACGGTCAGCCAAAGCTCTTACTTGTGTTGTGCCAGCTTCGTCGAGCGGCGTCATCACGCCGGCACGGAGCACGGCGTAAAAAAGCGTCATGGCAACGCCTGCGCCGATCAGTAATGACAAAACAACCACCGACCAGGCGATAGGCGGTTTTTGCGCATCCGCCTCGTGCCCAACTATTTTCGTCTGCTCCGCCTTGGCGGGCGTGAGCGGCTTCTTCGCAGCTTTCGGTTTTTTGGAGGTGTCGTCTGTCATGTTAAGGGTGCCTTTAGCGACAACATAGGAAAATTCGTTGCAGACTTCTAATGGTTTTTATCGTCAAGACCGTCAAGCAGCGCGTGCAGCACAGCTTTATCGGCAATATGCGCATTCAGGCCTTTTTGCAGGAGCGGTGCCGCCACCTGTTCGGACAAGCAGAAGAAGTTGATGTTTCGCAAGGTCTGCGCGGGCAGGTGACGCGTGAGTTTCAGAAAATGTCCCGACGCGCGTTCGGAAAAAAGCAGCACGGTTTCGATCTCTTCACCAAGAAGGGCGCGCATGGTCTCATTTTGAAAAGCGGCTGCGGGCTGCATGTCGTAGCCTTCCCAAGCTTCGATCTGGTAACCGGCCTCACGCAGCGCCGTTTCAAGCTCCGCCTTGTGCGGGGTGCCGGTCAGATAAAGAAGCGGCCCTGCATCAGGCTGACAATATTGCATGACGAGAGAAGCGAGCGAGGAAGCAGAATGTTCCGCGGCATGAGTTTGAGTGAAACCGCACTTCAAGGCTTCTTTTTCCGTCTCGGCACCGACAGCGAAGAGCGGAAGTGTTAAATAAGTTGCGGCGATGCCAAGCGAGGCTAGCGCCCGTAAGGCATTGCGGCTGGTCGCCAGAACCGCCTGATAGTTTTTTGCCTGCGGCGGTGTAGTTGAAAAAACGCAGGTGAAAAGCGGGTCGACGACAGGTTCAAAATTTTTCTCGCGAAGCAATGCCGCCAGCGCATCGGCGTCGGGTTGCGGGCGCGTGATGAGGATTTTCGTCATGCGGCGTCGAAAAAACCTTGAGGCGCGCGGTTTTTGAGCTGCAGGCCTGCGTCACGGCCGATTTTTTCGGCATCATTGATGCTGCCACTGCTTTTGGTTTCAAGGCAGTCGCCGCCGTCCGGGCTCAAGATCATGCCGCGAAAATGAAGCGTGGTGCCGTCAAGTGTTGCATGTCCGGCAATTGGCGTGCGGCAGGAACCATCGAGAACATTCAGGAAGGCGCGTTCACACAAAAGCGCCGTCAATGTCGGCCCATGATTGATCGCCTGAAGCATGT
>JAZKID010000025.1:26846-42814 GCA_040385045.1 Pseudomonadota bacterium
GATGCCGACCTTGCCGATGTCGTGCAGCGGCGCCGACTTGAACAGCATGGTGATGTTGCGCTCGCTGAGGAAGGCGGCAAAGCGCGGGTGGCCGCACAACTGCCGCGCCAGCGCGCGCACGTAGTGCTGGGTGCGCCGGATGTGGTTGCCCGTATCGTTGTCGCGCGTTTCGAGCACGATGGCGCCTTGCCCGACGGCGGGGAGAAAATCTTCGACACTCAAAATTTCAGCAATCGCATCTGTCATGTTAATGCGCTTCAGGCCCGCAAGCGCGAGAAGCGTTGCACCCGCTTCGCCGCGCGCGATCTTGGCGATGCGCGTATCGACATTGCCGCGAAAGTCAACGACGTTGAGATCCGGCCGCACTCTTTTCATCAGGGCTGCGCGGCGCGGCGACGAGGTGCCGAGTTTCGCGCCTTGCGGTAGATCGCTGAGTGTTTTTCCGATCAGGCAATCGCGGACATCCTCGCGCGGCAGGCAGGCGGCAAGATGCAGACCTGCGGGAATGGCAGCCGGCATGTCTTTGGCGGAATGAACCGCGACATCAATGCTGCCGCCAAGAAGTGCTTCCTCGATTTCCTTGGTGAACAGGCCTTTCCCCCCAGCCTCGATCAAGGAGCGGTCCTGAATGCGGTCGCCAGATGTGGTGATCACCTCGGTAGCAATATCGGCGTCATTGAAACCATGCGCCAGCATCAGCGCTACGCGCGTTTGCGCCGCCTGTGCAAGGGCGAGGCGGCTGCCGCGGGTGCCGATGGTGATTTTTGCACTCATTTTGCGCTCCGAAGGATAATTGCGGAAGACAGCCCGAAATGTTAGCCAAGATCTTAAGTTTTTAAGCCTGAAAAGCATGTCTTGTCGATAAGCAAAACACAAATGATTATCCTTGGTCTCGAAACGAGTTGCGATGAAACGGCGGCCGGTCTTGTCCGCCGCTCGGAAAACGGCGCCGGCGAAATCCTGTCGGGCAGTTTGCGCAGCCAGATTGCCGAGCACATGCCGTTCGGCGGCGTCGTGCCCGAAATTGCTGCGCGCGCGCATGTGACGATTCTTGACGGGCTTATTCAGGATGCATTACAGCAGGCGAGCATCACGCTTGATAATGTCGATGCGATTGCTGCTACGGCGGGGCCGGGACTCCTGGGCGGATTACTGGTCGGCGTGATAACAGGAAAGACGCTCGCTTCTGTTTTGGGAAAACCTTATCTCGCCATCAACCATCTCGAAGCACATGCGCTGACGGTGCGCCTGACCGATCGTATCGAATTTCCATATCTCATGTTGCTGGTATCCGGCGGGCACACGCAGATTTTGAGCATCGAGGGCGTCGGCGTTTATAAACGTCTTGCGACGACGATCGACGATGCGCTCGGCGAAGCTTTCGACAAGGTCGCGAAATTGCTGGGTCTCGGCTTTCCGGGCGGGCCGGAGGTTGAAAAATGGGCCGCACGCGGGAATGCGTCGCGATTTTCTTTGCCGCGGCCGATGAAGGGACGTGCGGAGCCGCATTTTTCTTTTTCGGGCCTCAAGACGGCGGTGCGGCAGCAAGCGCACGAACTGCAGCCCCTAAACGACCAAGACATCGCCGACCTGTGTGCATCATTTCAACTTGCTGCTTCTGAAGCTGTGGCAGATCGGCTGAAGCGCGCGCTGGATCTGTTTTGTGAAGCGCATCCACGCACAGAGCCTGTTGTAGCGATTGCGGGTGGTGTTGCGGCCAATCGCGCTTTAAGTGCCGCGCTTCAAAAAATCGTCACCGAAAAGAACGGCACGCTGATTGTTCCGCCGCCGCAACTCTGTACAGATAACGGCATTATGATCGCATGGGCAGGCGCTGAACGGATGGCGGTAGGTGTCTTGAACGATGAGATGCCCATTGCGCGTGCGCGCTGGCCGCTCGACGCCAATGCGGAGCCTGTTCCGTTCGCAGGAGTGAAAGCTTGATGCAGAAAGTTGGTGTGATCGGCGCGGGCGCGTGGGGCACGGCACTTGCACTGTGTGCAGCGCGCGCCGGGCGCGATGTTGCCTTGTGGGCGCGCGATGGGGCCGCCACGCACAAAATGCAAGCTGCGCGCGTGAATGAAACCTATCTGCCCGATATTTTGCTTCCTGAAAATTTGCAGGTAACGGCTGATTCATCAGCATTAGCATCGTGCGATATTTTGCTGGCCGCCATTCCCGCACAGCAGCTTGTCGTCAGTCTGCAAGTGTTACAAAAATATTTTTCAAGAGATGTGCCTGTCGTGCTCTGCGCCAAAGGCATCGATTATCAAAGCGGGGCATTCCTGACAGACCAACTGGCAGCTGCATTGCCTGCGCACAAAATTGGCATTCTTTCCGGCCCGGGTTTTGCGCAGGATGTCGCGCGCGGGCTGCCTGTCGCGGTGACGCTGGCTTTCGAGGATATGAAACTTGGTGAGAAAGTTGCGCAGGCACTCAGCTCCTCATCGTTCCGGCCTTATTTCAGTACCGATGTGCGCGGTGTGGAAATCGGCGGCGCACTCAAGAATGTTTTCGCGATTGCCGCGGGTATCGTCATGGGGCGCAAGCTTGGCGTCAGTTCACGCGCAGCGATTGTGACGCGTAGCTTTGCAGAAATGCAACGCTTCGGTGCGGCCTTCGGTGCAAAACCGGAAACGTTCCATGGCCTGTCCGGCCTCGGCGACCTGATGTTGACGGCAACGTCCGAACAATCGCGCAACTTTCGTTTCGGGTTCGCAATCGGCGAAGGCGTGCCGCTTGCAGAGGCGAAACAAAAGCTTGGCACCGTTGAAGGCATCGCAACTGCCCATGCAGCACGGTTAATCGCAAAAAATAAAAACATCGAAATGCCGATCACGGAAACCATCGGCAGTATTATGGATGGCGACGAAACGATTGACGGCGCGATCGCAAAATTGATGGCGCGCCCATTGAAAGCAGAAGGGCAATGAAATACTGGCTGGTAAAATCGGAGCAGTCGTGCTGGTCGTGGAACGATCAGGTGAAAGCCGGCGCCAAGGGAACGGCATGGACCGAGGTGCGCAATCATCTCGCCAAGAAGCATTTGCAGACGATGAAAAAAGACGATCAATGTTTCTTTTATCATTCCAATGAGGGCAAGGACATTGTCGGCATCGTCGAAGTGATCAGGGAAGCCTATCCCGACCCGACGGATGAGAGCGGAAAATTCTTCGCGGTTGATGTCAGGGCAGTGAACTCGATGCAAAAGCCCATCACGCTGGGCGATATCAAGAAAGTCGAGTCATTGGCGAAAATGTCATTGCTGAACAGTGCGCGTCTTTCTGTCCAGCCCGTTACGGCGGCGGAATGGAAAACGATTTGCAAAATGGGCGGATTGTAAGCAGACTTCGCGAAATCTGGAGACTGGTCGATGAACGGTAAAACCTATGCTGTTTCGAAAGAGTGGGCATCGAGCGCAAAAATCACATCGGAAAAATATGAAGCGCTTTATGCGGAATCATTCAGTGATCCGGAAAAATTCTGGCGCCGCGAAGCGCAGCGCATCGACTGGCTGAAGCCGTTCACCAAAATCAAGAACACGCATTTCGGTACGGACCATGTCTCGATCAAATGGTTCGAGGACGGAAGTCTGAATGTCTGTGCCAATTGCGTCGACAGGAATGCAGAAAAATTTCCTGATCGCGCGGCGATCATCTGGGAAGGCGATGATCCTGCGGAGAGTAAAGTCATTACTTATGCGCAGCTTCTGGAAGAAGTTGTTTCCTTCGCGCATGTTCTGAAAAATCTTGGTGTCAGGCGCGGTGACCGCGTGACAATTTATATGCCGATGATTCCGGAGGCGGCCTATGCCATGCTGGCCTGCGCGCGGCTTGGCGCTGTCCATTCTGTTGTATTCGGCGGCTTTTCGCCGGAAAGTCTTTCTGGCCGCATCGACGATTGCGGTTCGACGGTTGTGATCACGGCGAATGAAGGCATTCGTGGCGGTAAAAAAATCCCGTTGAAAGCGAATACGGACGAAGCGCTAAAAAAATCATCGCCGGTTCAGAAAGTTGTTGTCATCAAACGGACGGACACAGATGTGCCGATGGTTGCAGGGCGTGACGTCTGGCTGCATGAAGAGGCGAAAAACGTTTCAGGTGATTGCCCGCCTGAAGTCATGAATGCCGAAGACCCGCTGTTCATTCTTTATACGTCCGGCTCGACCGGCAAGCCGAAAGGTGTGCTGCACACAAGCGGTGGCTATCTTGTCTATGTTTCGCTGACACACGAAATGGTTTTTGATTATAAGCCCGGCGACATCTATTGGTGCACGGCAGATGTCGGCTGGGTGACAGGGCATAGCTATATTGTTTATGGCCCGCTCAGCAATGGTGCAACAACGCTGATGTTCGAAGGTGTACCGAATTATCCGGATGCGTCGCGGTTCTGGAATGTCATCGACAAGTGGAGCGTGAATATCTTTTACACCGCGCCAACGGCATTGCGCGCGCTAATGGCATTGGGCGATGCGCCCGTCAAAAAAACATCGCGCGCATCTCTGAAACTTCTCGGCACGGTCGGCGAGCCGATCAACCCTGAGGCATGGGAATGGTATTATCATGTCGTCGGCGATGCGCGCTGCCCGGTTGTCGATACATGGTGGCAGACGGAGACCGGCGGTATTCTGATTTCGCCGCTACCGGGCGCGATTGCGCAAAAGCCCGGTTCGGCGACGAAACCGTTTTTCGGCATCGAGCCGCAGATCGTCGATGCTGCGGGGCAGGTTCTTGAAGGCGCTTGCTCGGGCAATCTTGTTCTGGCCGACAGCTGGCCGGGGCAGATGCGCACTGTCTATGGCGATCATCAGCGTTTTATCGACACCTATTTCAAAACCTATCCCGGAAAATATTTCACCGGCGACGGCGCCAGACGCGACGAGGACGGCTATTACTGGATCACCGGCCGTGTTGACGACGTCATCAACGTGTCGGGCCATCGCATGGGAACGGCGGAAGTTGAAAGTGCGCTGGTCGCGCATATGAAAGTGGCGGAAGCGGCGGTGGTCGGCTACCCGCACGCCATCAAGGGGCAGGGCATTTATGCCTATGTTACGCTGAATGTAGGCGAAGCGCCGACGGATGAATTGCGCAAGGAACTGGTGCAATGGGTACGAAAAGAAATCGGCGCCATTGCCATGCCGGACCTGATCCAGTTCGCGCCGGGATTGCCGAAAACGCGCTCGGGTAAAATCATGCGCCGCATTTTGCGGAAAATTGCCGAAGATGAATTTTCAAATCTGGGCGATACGTCGACGCTGGCCGATCCGGCGGTGGTGCAGGACCTGATCGACAACCGGCAGAACAGGGCGATCTAAAGAGAAATCGTGTTTACAGTCTGAAGCCAGCTGTCAATTCTGCGGAAACTTTTTCGTAATGTTTCTGCTTTCTTTTCCATTCTTTCGATATTGATCTCGATGACTTTCTTATTTTTTGCTTTGCTTAGTTTGCCATAGGCATCAATCAAATTCTGCTCCATTTTGCGCAGCGCGAAGACGGATTTGAAAGCTGTTTGATCTGGTTTGAGATTAACTTCTTCAAATGTGCCATCCTTATTATATAGGAAATAAAATATCTTCGGCTCTGCATCTTTAGTATCTTGAATTTGCTTGATAACAAGCAAGTCTCTATGCGCAGACGAAACAGGGCTATAACAGTCGATATGAAAAAAACCTCTTAGGTTACTTTCCTTGAGTTTTGAATCCAGCCTACGTTTGACAACATCTAAAGCTGTGTCGTGATTGATGGGCGATGGGTTAGGAAAGCGAACGGCTGCCACGGGAACTATCATAATTTGCCCCTTTAAATTCGCCTGTTTATAGCACTTTTCTACATTAGTGCAAATTAGTAAGCAGAAGAAAGCAGCCTGATTTATTTGCGGCTCATTGTATAAGAAACCGGCTCGCCGACCTGTTCAATGCCGCGCGTGTCAGGATTTTTGTCCTGGCTTTTTTCCAATGATAAGAATTTCTTTAACCTCCGGCCAATTCCGTCGCGCTGTTTTTCCTGACTTGGCAATGCAACATCCGTCTGCTTTTCTAGCGGATATTTTTCGATATCATATTGCATGACAGCGCTCATGCGGCTGCCTGGAATTTCCTGCTCCAGCGTTTTGACAAATGTGTCGTAATGAAAGGTCTGGCGCCGGGGCCCGTTTTCTGTTGTACCCTCGACAATGATATAAAAAAGATCATCCTGACTATCTTTATCCGGCGCGGCTTTGTAAATGCGGATTTTAACATCGCCTTTGAAAAGACCGTCGCTTTCGAGTTTTTTGTAGAGGTCAGGTAAAAGCTGGTCCGGCGTATCTGTTTGCCCGTTGGCGTCAAGAACAAAAGTTTTTCCGCTGCGGAGCGACACGTTTCTAACTGTATGATCCGAAACAGATTTAATCATTATTCATCCTGAAATCTGTTCCAAGACTAAAGCACAATGCCTATAAAGACAATCAAGCACGGCCTATTTAGTTAATCGGCGGCTGTGGCCGTTGTGGTAAGAACTTGACGTGCCTATTTAAATTCAAATTGATCAATCTCGAAGGATGTCGAATGAACTATACGAAAACGGTATTGTTGCTGGCGGGCATGACAGCGCTGTTCATGGGCGTCGGCTATCTCATCGGCGGCAGCGGTGGCGCGACGATCGCCTTCGTTATTGCGGCAGCCATGAACGTCTGGAGTTACTGGAATTCTGACAAGGCAGTGCTCAGCATGTTTGGCGCGCGGCAGGTCAGTGCCAGCGAGCAGCCTGAACTTTATGCCATGGTTGAGCATCTCGCGCGCAATGCACATTTGCCGATGCCGAAACTTTATCTCATCGACAATGAACAGCCCAATGCGTTCGCGACAGGCCGAAACCCGGATAATGCCGCCGTTGCCGTTCATACCGGTCTGCTCAAGCGGTTGTCGCAAGAAGAGGTGGCGGGCGTCATTGCGCATGAATTGGCTCATATCAAAAATCACGACACCCTAATCATGACAATTACAGCCACCATTGCCGGCGCCGTATCGATGCTGGCGCAGTTCGGCATGTTTTTCGGCCAGAACCGCAACAACAATTCGCCTTTCGGAATGATCGGCGTTCTGCTGGCCGTCATTGTTGCGCCGCTCGCGGCGATGATCGTGCAAATGGCGATCTCGCGCACGCGCGAATATGCCGCTGACAGGACAGGTGCTGAAATTTCCGGGGCACCACTGGCGCTGGCCAGTGCCCTGAAAAAAATTGCCGGCGGCACAGCGGCCATTCCAAATGAAGATGCCGAACGTCATCCGGCAGCGGCGCACATGTTCATCATCAATCCCTTGTCGGGCTCGCGGATGGATAACCTGTTTTCAACGCATCCGGATACGGACAACCGCATCGCTGCTTTGGTCGAGCTTGCTCAAAATGACGGGCCTGTGCAGCGGCAGGAACCATGGAATCATTCGCCTGCCTCGCAAGGCGGGCCGTGGTCATGACAACAGCAGGCATGACGACAGCAGGCTTGGCACAGCAAAGCGATGAAATGGAAGCGGTAGGCCTGCCAGCGCGGCGGCTGGCTGCCGATCTCATCGAAGCGGTTATTTTTCGAAAACAAAGTTTGGATGCGCAGCATCAACTGATCGAGCAGGCGGATCTTGCGCGAGAAGACCGCGCCTTTGCCATGGCTTTGACGCTGGCAGCGCTGCGGCATTATGGCGCGCTTGTCGCTCTCGCGGACAGCCGCCTCGAGCGGCCCTTGCCGCAACGTGCAAAACGCGTCGAGATGATATTTGTTCTTGGCCTCGCGCAATTACTTATTCTGAAAACGCCGCCGCATGCGGCCGTGGCGATGAGCGTCGAACTGGCGAAAGATGATGGTGCGACGTTTCCGTTCGCCGCGCTTGTCAATGCCGTGCTGCGCCGCCTGTCTGAAATTGAAGGCCTGAAACCCGATACAGAAAAAGTTTTGCCGGCGTGGCTGATGCAGCGATGGGAAAAAACTTACGGAAAAGAAATCGCACTGGCGATGGTGCGGGCGCAGCTTCAGGAACCGCCGCTTGATCTGACACCAAAGGAAAATCCGCAAGAATGGGTCGAAAAGCTTGGTGCCACACTCTTGCCGACAGGGACAATACGGCTTGCCAATCCGAAGGGGGGTATTACAGCCCTGCCGGGTTTCGTGGAAGGCGCTTGGTGGGTGCAGGATGCTGGGGCGTTATTGCCAATTCTCGCGCTTGGCGACGTCGAAAATAAAAACGTTCTCGATCTTTGTGCGGCACCGGGTGGAAAAACCGCGGCACTGCGTTCGCGCGGTGCGAATGTCACCGCGCTCGACCGCTCGCAGACGCGGCTCGATCTTTTACGCGACAATCTGGAACGTCTCACGCTTGAGGCCGAAGTCATCTGTGCCGATGCGACGAAATGGGAGACGAAGGAAAAGTATGATGCGATCCTGCTCGATGCGCCGTGTTCTTCGACAGGGACACTGCGCCGCCATCCCGATGTCGCTTGGGCCAAATCCGAAAAAGATATTCTGAAGCTTGCGAACCTGCAGGGCACCCTGCTGCGTCGCGCGGTCAGCTGGCTGAAACCGGGCGGTACCCTTGTCTATTCCACCTGCTCTTTGGAGCCCGAAGAGGGCGAACAGCAGATCGCGCACCTCCTCGCCGAAAACGCCGCTTTAAAGATTCAGCCCCTCGACGCGGCCGATATCGGCGGTTTTCAGGAAGCACTGACCCCTGACGGCACCATCCGTGTCAGGCCCGATATGTTGGCCGAATCCGGCGGAATTGACGGTTTTTACTGTGCCCGGCTGATAAACACGGCAACTTGACGGTGGTTGACAGGCTGGCGCTGCCTGCGCCTTTAAACTTATCATAAGGCCTGCCGGGTAAAGGTATAAAGCGTTAGGGCAAATGGGCATGGATCTGCAACTGGCTGGGTTTGTCGCCACGGAAATGCTGCGGTCGTCCGCACGCGCCGTGCTGAATGCGCCGCCTTTGCGCTGGCGCTATTCAGGTAGCCGTTCCGCGCGTCTCTCTATTGCTCCTCAGGATCTTCGCACCGCCGACCCAACCGTCGCGGCTGAAATTTATGCGGGCCGTTTTGCCTTTGCCGGAAAATTCGCATTGGCCAACGGCCGCTCACCGTTCGAAATCGTGCCGCCATCCGAAGAATGGGCTAAAGCGCTGTACGGGTTTGGCTGGATGCGCCATTTGCGCGCCGCGGACTCGGCACTGTCGCGTGCCAATGCGCGCGCACTTGTCGAGGAATGGATCGACATGCAGGGGCGCTGGCACTCGCTCGCATGGAATATTGAAATTACCGCGCGACGCGTTCTTGCCTGGCTGGCGCAATCGCCGCTCGTGCTTGAGCAGGCAGATATCGCCTTCTACCGCAAATTTGCCGCCAGCCTGACGAAGCAGGTCGACTATTTGATTTCAATGCGACGCCTGATGCGCCCCAGCCTGATGCGTTTGCAGGTGACGATCGCGCTGGCGCAGGCCGCTTTGTGCCTCGAACAGCAAAGTTTGCAGCGCCGTTCGGCGCGCTGGTTGGAGAAAGAATTGAAAGCGCAGATCCTTGCTGATGGCGGGCACATGTCGCGCAATCCCGGCCTTATCCTGCAAATCCTTCTGGACATTTTGCCGTTGCGTCACAGCTATGTGGCGCTCTCATTGATGCCGCCGCAAATGCTGCTGACGGCGATCGATCGCATGATGCCGATGGTGCGTTTTTTCCGCCACGGCGATGGCGCGGTTGCATTGTTCAACGGCATGGGGCCGACACCTGCAGATATTATTGCAACGCTTCTTGCTTACGACGAAACGCGTGGCGAGCCGCCGCTGAGCGCGCCTGTCTCCGGCTACCAGCGTTTGCAGATGAAAGATATTCTGGTCATGGCGGATGCGGGCGCCGCACCCCCGGTGCTTTTCAGCCAGGAAGCGCATGCCGGTGCGTTGTCTTTCGAATTTTCCGATGCGGCCGACAGGATCGTCGTCAACTGCGGCATGCCATGGGCAGCACGAAAAACATGGGAGCCGGTTGTGCGCCACACGTCGGCGCATTCGACGCTGGAAATAGAAAACATCTCTTCCGCCGATTTTCCGCGCAAAGCGCTTACGAAGAAATTGCTGGGGCCGGTGATGACGCATGGTCCGCGGCGCGTAGCCTGTGAAACGGAAAGCAATTCCATCCAGTCCGAACTTGTCATGAGCCATGACGGCTATGCCAGATCTCTCGGCTGCATCCACCAGCGCCACATGACGTTGACGACGGATGGGCGCGAGGTTCTGGGCGTCGATGAAATCCTGCCGGCCTCAGGCAAAAACCTGCCTGAGGATATAGCCTATGCCTTGCGGTTTCACCTGCATCCTTATGTGCGCGCCAGCCTCGTGCGCGATGGCGAGGGTGTGCTGCTTCTTTTGATGAGCGGGCGGGCATGGAAATTCACCGCCGCGGGTATGAAGGCGGCGATCGAGGAAAGCCTGTATTTCGGCGGGGCCGACGGTGCGCGCCGCTGCGAGCAGATCGTTCTTCGCGGCAGCCTTGCGCAGATGTCGCAAATTCGCTGGCGGTTCAGCCGCTGCCAGCCGCTTTTCTCGGAAAAGCTGGCACAGCAAGAAAATAAAGAACTCGACCTGCCTTTGTAAGAAATTTTCGAAACCGATTGTGCAGTTTTATGTCGCTGTGCTAAGCCCCCTGCATGTCCGAACTTTCTTTAAAACGCGCCCTTCTTTCCGTTTCCGATAAAACCGGTCTGCTTGAATTTGCACAGGACCTGCATCACCAAGGCATTGAACTTGTTTCAACAGGCGGCACTGCCAAAGCCCTGAAAGAGGCTGGGTTGCCCGTGCGTGATGTTTCGGAAATCACCGGCATGCCGGAAATGATGGACGGCCGTGTGAAGACATTGCATCCGAAAGTTCATGGCGGCCTTCTGGCGCGGCGCAATGAAGCTTCTCATCGTCAGGCGCTCAACCTTCATCAAATTCCCGAAATCGATCTGCTCGTCGTTTCATTATATCCCTTCGAGGAAACGGTTGCGAAGGGCGCAAGCTATGACGATGTGATCGAGAACATCGATATCGGGGGTCCGGCGATGATCCGCGGTGCGGCGAAAAATCATGAATCGGTATGCGTCATTACCGATAGCGAAGATTATGCGGCGTTGCTTGCGGAATTGAAAGAACAACAAGGTAAAACCCGCTTCGAATTTCGCAAAAAGCTGGCGGCGAAAGCTTATGCGCGTACGGCAGCTTACGATTCCTTCATCGCCAACTGGTTTGCCAATGAAATCGGTGAACCGCTGCCGCGCTGGTTCTCGCTCGGCGGAAAGCAGGCGCAGCAATTGCGTTATGGCGAAAATCCGCATCAAAGTGCCGCGCTTTATCGTACGCTCGAAAAGCGCCCCGGCGTTTTAAGCGCGGTGCAGCTGCAGGGCAAGGAACTCTCCTACAACAATATCAACGATACGGATGCCGCATTCGAACTTGCCGCCGAATTCAACCCGAAAGAGACGGCCGCCGTTGCCATCATCAAGCATGCCAACCCATGTGGCGTCGGCACCGGCACAACGCTGGCTGACGCTTATAAAAAAGCGCTGCTGTGCGATTCCGTGTCGGCTTTCGGCGGTATCGTCGCGATGAACCAGCGCCTTGATGAGGCAGCGGCTGTCGAGATCATCAAGATCTTCACCGAAGTGATCATTGCACCCGATGCGAGCGGGAAAGCTAAAGAGCTGATCGCGTCGAAGAAAAATCTTCGTCTTTTGCTGACGGGTGGATTGCCGGATTCGCGCGCAGGTGGAACCATCATCAAATCGGTTGCGGGCGGGTTTTTGGTGCAAGGACGTGACAACATCGCTGCCGACGATCTCGAGTTGAAAGTCGTCACGGAGCGTCAGCCCACAGAGCGCGAACTTGAAGACCTGCGTTTCGCATTCAAAGTGGCAAAGCATGTCAAATCGAACACGATCGTTTACGCTCTGAAAGGTGCGACTGTCGGCATCGGTGCGGGGCAGATGAGCCGTGTCGATGCGGCGCGCATTGCTGCTCTGAAAGCCGTCGATGCTGCCGAAGCGGCCGGTTCCAAGAATGCGCTGACGATCGGCTCGGTCGCCGCGTCAGATGCTTTCTTTCCTTTTGCAGACGGGTTGAAAGTTGTGATCGATGCGGGCGCAACCGCCGTCATCCAGCCGGGCGGCTCGCTGCGCGATAAGGAAGTGATCGATGCGGCCAATGCCGCCGGTATCGCCATGGTGTTCACCGGCGTGCGGCATTTCCGCCACTAGCGTTTAAACTTCGGCTACATCCCAGAGCTGGCCGGCAGCGACTGTCAGTTTCGACACGGTTAAATCGCCGCCGCCGATAATCTGCTGCAGCGTCTGTTGCGCACGCTTCCAGCCGTCGCCTTTCAGGCGCTGCCATTCCGCCATGCCGCCCGCCTGCAGGATATTGATCGCCATGCGGCGGTTGGCGATGCTGAGATCGGCCACCGCGCGGTCAAGCGCGAGGCGTTCAAAATAGGATTTCGCTTTCAGGCCTTTTGCAAGCGCATAAATATCCGAAAGACCGAACAGTTCGCCTGCTTCGTAAAAGGCACGCGCGGCATCCAGCAAAGACGTTTTGGTTTTTTCTGAAGCAAGAACGATATCGGTCGCGTCGATCAGCACAGGCAGGGCGGCAATGCGTTCGGCCAGCTCTTGCGGGATCGTCTGCGCGACGAGATGATCCCGCCGTGCATTGAAGCGCGCTTTCTCGCCATCCGGCAGAACTTTCATCAGTTGCTTTTCGAGCGTCGAAACTTTTTCGCGGTATTTTTCGGCAACCTTGCCAAGTCCTATCGCGAGTTTGCCGTGGCGCAGGAACCAGCAGATGCGGTCAAGCATGATATCCTGCACGTCCGTATAGAGCTGCAACTGCAACGCGCCCGGGATTTTATTGTCGAGTTTGTGAATTGCGTTGTTGATCGAAATTGTATCGAAAACATTCTGCGTCACGGCGAAGGCTGCGGCGACATCTTGCGCCGGTGCGCCGGTCTGGTCGATCACGCGCGGCAAAACCGTTGCGCCGCAATGGTCGATCGTATCGTTGGCAAGGTCGGTGGCGATGATTTCGCGGCGCAAGCGGTGCTGCTGGATCGCTTTCGGATAGGATTTTTGCAGGTCCTTCGGAAAATAATCAATCAGGCGCTCGTTGAAATCGGGATCGTCGGGAAGATTGCTGGCGAGAATGTGGTCGTAAAGGCTGAGCTTCGAATAGGCGAGCAGCACGGCAAGCTCCGGCCGCGTCAGGCCTTCGTTTCTTTTTTGCCTTGCGTCGATGGTGGCTGAATCGGGCAGGTTTTCAATCTTGCGGTTGAGGCGGCCTTCATGCTCCAGCATTTTCATCAGCTGTTCTGCAAAGCCCATATCTTCGGCACCGCGCAGCTGGCTGAGCGACAGGCTAAGTGTCTGCAGGTAATTGGTGCAGAGAACAAGCTTCGAAACTTCGCTGGTCATTTTTTCGAGAAGCTTGTTGCGGTCTTTCAGGGAAATTTTTGTGCCGCCGAAAGCGATCTTGATATTCACTTCAACGTCGGACGTGTTCACACCGGCGGAATTGTCGATCGCATCGGTGTTGAGGCGCACGCCGCGCAGCGCAGCCTCGATGCGGCCGTTCTGTGTCATGCCGAGATTGGCACCTTCGCCGATCACTTTCGCCTGAATTTCATTGCCGGAAATACGGATCGCGTCGTTGGCGCGGTCGCCGACTTGCTCATCGGTCTCATTGGAGGCCCGCACATAGGTGCCGATGCCGCCGAACCATAGAAGATCGACGTGTGCTTTCAAAAGCGCCTGCATCACTATTTGCGGTGTCGCCGCTTTTTCCCTGATGCCTGTCAGCGCCTGCATCTGCGCCGAGAGCGAAATCGATTTTGCGGCCCTGGAGAATACACCGCCACCTTTTGAAATCAGCGCCTTGTCGTAATCAGCCCAGGATGAACGCGGCATATCGAAAAGGCGCGCGCGCTCCTTGAACGAGGCTGCAATATCGGGTTCGGGGTCGATAAAAATATCGCGATGGTCGAAAGCGGCGACAAGTTTTGTCTGTTTCGACAGCAGCATGCCGTTGCCGAACACGTCGCCGGACATATCGCCGACGCCGACCGTCGTGAACGGCGTCGTCTGGATATCGGTATCGATTTCGCGAAAGTGACGCTTGACGGCTTCCCACGCGCCGCGCGCGGTAATGCCCATTTTTTTGTGGTCGTATCCGGCCGAACCGCCGCTGGCGAAAGCATCCCCAAGCCAGTGATCGGCGCTGATCGAAAGTTCGTTCGCGATGTCGGAAAATGTCGCTGTGCCCTTGTCGGCGGCAACGACGAGATAGGGGTCGTCTTCGTCATAGCGCACGACATTGTCGCGGTGCACAATATGACCCTTGGCGTCGATCGTGTCGGTAATTTCGAGCAGCGCCGAAATGAACAGTTTGTATGAGGCGATGCCTTCTTCCATGATCGCGTCGCGCGGGCCTTCGGGCAATTGCTTTGGTACAAAACCGCCCTTTGCGCCGACGGGAACGATCACGGCATTCTTTACCTGTTGTGCTTTCACAAGGCCGAGCACTTCGGTGCGGTAATCCTGCTGGCGGTCCGACCAGCGAAGGCCGCCGCGGGCAATTTTCCCGAAGCGCAGATGAATGCCTTCGACGCGCGGTGAAAACATGAAAATCTCGAACATCGGCCGCGGGTCGGGCAGGCCTTCAAGCTTGCGCGAATCCAGCTTGAACGAAATTGACGGCCGTGGGTGGCCCTGTTCGTCGCACTGATAAAAATTCGTGCGCAGAGTGCACGTGACGAGATTGAGGAAGCGGCGGAGAATGCGGTCCTCATCGAGGCTGCTGACATCTTGTAATGCAGTCTCGATCTTCGCGGCGATCTCGGTCTGCTTGTCATCGCGTGCTTTTTGGCTGCCCCTGAAAGCAGGGTCAAAACGCGTGGTGAAAAGATCGATGATATCGCGCGCGAACGACGCGTTCTTTGTCAGCGTCGCCCACATATAGTCTTGCGAATAGGGAATGCGAACCTGGCGCAGGTAGCGCGACATCGCGCGGATGCACGCTACTTCGCGCCATTCCAGCTTTGCGAGCAAGACAAGCGCGTTATAGCCGTCGTTTTCCGTCCAACCACTCCAGATGGCGAGGAAAGCATCTTCGATGCGCCGGTCGGCTTCTTCGAAATCGTAGGCGTGGCCGCTGCGTGTGATCAGCCGCAGATCGTGCATGAAGACGAGCTCTTCGTCATTATTGCCCGGGGTCACTTCGAACGAGGTTTCGGAAATCACGTTGAAACCCATCGCTTCAAGAACCGGCACGCGTTTTGAAAGGGAAAGCGGCGAGCCGCGGTGATAAACTTTCAGGCCAAGCTCGTTCGGCTGCGCATCTTCGAAACGGTAAAAATTGATCGCAAGCGGGTGTTGGGCGTTCAGGCGGTCGAGAATGCGCACATCATGCACGGCCGTTTGCGGTGAATAATAATCCTGATAGGCGGCCGGAAAAGCATGGGTATAGCGTTTACGCTTCGTGCGTGCTTCACCGTTTTTGTAAGCTGTGCCGATTTCCGCCGTGAATTCGTCTTCCCAGGTGCGGACGATCTCGGCGACTTCTTTCTCAAGCGCGGCTTCGCTGGGTTCGGGGACATCCTGGTCGCTTTTCGCAACAATGAAATTCAGGCGCGCAAGAGAACCTTCGGGATACGCGGCATTCCATGCGGCAATGCGGCCGCCATAGGCATGCGCCAGCATCGTGCCGATTTTTTCACGCGTGCCGGCTGTGGCGCGGTCGCGTGGAATATAGGCGAGAACGGAAACGAAGCGGTCGAACTTGTCGCGGCGCACCAGCACGCGGATGCGCGGGCGCTCTTCAAGAAGAAGGATGCGCTCTGCGAAATCGAGAAGCTGGTCGTCATCGATCTGGAAAAGTTCGTCGCGCGGGAACTGGTCGATGATATTGAAAAGAGATTTCCCCG
>JAZKID010000026.1:0-523 GCA_040385045.1 Pseudomonadota bacterium
ACCGTCACGGTCTGGTTGCGGGCGCAACGGGAACCGGTAAAACGGTCACGCTGCAAATTCTCGCCGAAGGTTTTTCGAATGAAGGCGTGCCGGTTTTCGCGGCCGACGTGAAAGGCGATCTGTCCGGCATCGCGATGAAAGGCTTGCCCCAAGATTTTCTCGATGCGCGTGCAAAAGAGATCGGTTTCGAAACTTATGCCTATGAAGCGTCACCCGCGGTTTTCTGGGACCTGTACGGCCAAAACGGCCATCCCATCCGCACCACGATCACGGATCTCGGCCCTGTGCTGCTCTCGCGCATTCTCAGTCTCAATGACGTGCAGGAAGGCGTGCTCAACATCGTTTTCAAATATGCCGACGACAACAAACTGCTGCTTCTGGACCTGAAAGACCTGCGCAAGGTTCTCGAGTTGCTCGGCTCCGACAAGGACTTGCAGACGCAGCTGAAGGCAAGCTATGGCAATATCTCCTCCGCCACCATCGGCACCATCCAGCGCCAGCTTCTCGTGCTGGAACAGCAGGG
>JAZKID010000026.1:533-6543 GCA_040385045.1 Pseudomonadota bacterium
TTTCAAGGTGCAGGATTTCCTGCGCACCACGCGCGACGGCAAAGGCTATATCAATATCTTGAGCGCCGAGAAGCTGATGAATTCGCCGCGCCTCTACAGCACATTCCTGTTGTGGATGCTCTCCGAGCTTTTCGAAGAACTTCCCGAGGTCGGCGATCCGGAAAAACCGAAGCTGGTTTTCTTTTTTGACGAAGCGCACCTGCTGTTCTCTGAAGCGTCCGACGCATTGCTTGAAAAAATCGAGCAGGTGGTGCGCCTGATCCGCTCGAAAGGCGTCGGCATCTTTTTCGTCACGCAAAATCCGCTCGACGTGCCGGAGAAAATCGCCGCGCAGCTTGGTAATCGCATCCAGCATGCGCTGCGCGCCTTTACGCCGCGTGACCAGAAAGCGGTAAGGGCGGCGGCCGATACGTTCCGGCAAAATCCGGCTATCGATACGGCAACCGTGATCACCGAGCTCGGCAAGGGCGAGGCGCTGGTCTCGCTGCTGGAGGGCAACGGTACGCCGTCGGTCGTCCAGGTGACGAAAATTCGCCCGCCATCCTCGCGCCTCGGGCCGATCACTCCGCTCGAACGACAGCAGCTTGTCGATACATCTCCTGTGCAGGGAATTTACGACGAGGTTGTCGATCGTGAATCCGCTTATGAGATTTTGCAAAAACGCGCCGACGGCGCGCAGCAGCCGGAACAGCAGGAAGCGACCACAGGCGGCGGTTTCTGGGGGCGTATGTGGGGTGCAGGCAGAGGCGGCGCCGGTCCGCGCGGCGGGCGCCCGCAGCGGCAGGGCATGGGCGAAGCTGTGGTGAAAAGCGTCGCGCGTTCGGTGTCATCATCGGTCGGCCGGCAGATTGCGGGTGTCGTCATCGGCGCGATCATCGGCAAGGCGGCGAGTTCGCGCGGCGGTAACTTAGGCACGCGCATCGCAAACAGTGCCGCGCGCAATGCCGGTTCCGCGATTGCCCGCAACGTGACGGGCTCGATCGTGCGCGGCGTGCTCGGCAGTCTGACGCGTTCCTGATCCATGCTGACAGTTTACGGCGTTAAAGACGAAGCCCTGCTGCCGCTGAAAAGCGCGACGGCCGAGGATATACGTCGCGCGGTGTGGATCGATCTTCTCAACCTGACCAAGGACGAGGAAAATCTCGTCGAGGAAACGCTTCACATCAGCGTGCCGACGCGCGAAGAAATGCAGGAGATCGAAATCTCGAACCGTCTCTATACGGAAAACGGTGCGACATATATGACCATCACGGCCGTGACGCGTCTTGGCAGCGACGAGCCTGAATTTTCGCCCGTCACCTTTATTCTCACCGCCGAAAAACTTGTTACGGTCCGTTATGCCGAACCTTATTCCTTCCAGATGTTCGCGGCGCGCGCGAAAAGCCCGGACAGCGGTTATTATTGCGGGCAGGTGGTATTCATCGGCCTGATCGAGGCGATGATCAATCGTCTTGCAGACTCCGTCGAGCTGACAGGCATGGATGTCGATTCCATCTCGCGCGAGATTTTCTCGAAAGCGCAGCCCGATAAAAAACCGGACTTTCAGGACATTCTGCAAAGGCTGGGGCGCAAGGGCGACCTGTCGTCGAAAATTCTGGCGACACTGACATCGCTGGCGCGCATGGAGCATTTTTTCCACGAGACGATCGATTTTTCGCATTTGCCTGCGGCCAAGGAAATTGACAGCCGCATGGTCGCCATCGGCAAGGACATCACCTCGCTTGCGGACAATGTCGGCTATCTCGGCAACAAGATCAGTTTTCTTCTCGATGCGACGCTGGGTTTCATCAGCATCGACCAGAACAATGTGTTCAAGGTTTTCTCGATCGTGACGGTGTGCCTGATGCCGCCGACGCTGATCGGGGCGATTTACGGTATGAATTTTAAAATCCTGCCCGAGCTGGAATGGGCATGGGGTTACCCGTTCGCGCTTGTGCTGATGCTGGTGTCCGGCGTGCTGCCGCTGCTTTATTTCAGGCGGAAGGGCTGGTTGTAAAATAAAAACGGCGCGGAAAACCGCGCCGCTTTTTTTCTTAGATAATTAAATTCAGGCCGCCGCTTTTGCGCCGACGCTTTCGTAAAGTTCCGCGACGTAGTCCCAGTTGATCAAATTATCGACGAACGCTTTCAGATAATCCGGGCGCTTGTTGCGATAGTCGATGTAATAGGAATGTTCCCACACATCGCAGCCGAGGATCGGCGTTGCGCCGTGCACCAGCGGGTTTTCGCCGTTCGGTGTTTTCATGATCTCAATCTTGCCGTTCTTCACCGCAAGCCAGCACCAGCCCGAACCGAACTGACCGATGCCCGCATTGACGAAATCATCTTTGAATTTGTCGAATGAGCCGAACGTGCCGTTCAGCGCTTTTTCAAGATTGCCCGGCATCTTCATGCCGCCGCCGCCTTTTTTCATCCACTTCCAGAAATGGATATGGTTGTGATGCTGCGCGGCGTTGTTGAAGAGCGGTGCGTTCTTGCCGAATGAGCCTTTGACGACATCTTCCAGTGATTTGCCTTCCCATTCCGTGCCCTTGATCAGCTCATTACCCTTGTCGACATAAGCCTTGTGGTGCTTGTCATGGTGATATTCGAGCGTTTCCTTCGACATGTAGGGGTTCAGCGCTTCGTAATCGTAGGGGAGATTGGGGAGTTCGAATGTCATGATGACCTCTTCAGATAAAATGCAGAATGGGATTTTTATAACTAAAATGCGGAGAAAGCGAGATTATTTTTCGATAACGCGATGAAATTTCTGAGATTTTTACAGTATTGGCAGTCAAAATTTAAAATGATACTGTCATTTGTAGATTAAATAATGGAGTTGGATATGGATAGCAGTGCTCTTTTTAAATCAAATTTCAAACAGATGAACACCACGCGCGCCCCAAAAGGCAAAGTGGAAATACTGGACGATAAGGAAATCGCGGCAGAATTTGTCAGGCTCACGAAAATCAAGTTCTCGTCAAAAGAGAATGATGAGTTTTACCTGCCGCAAAAAATAAAACAGGCCCGCGAGGCTGCGTTAAATTTTTATTCTGCTGCAAATACAGATAAAAAACTTGGTTTGACGGACAAGGAATTTGAAACTGCAAAAACAAAAATCAACAGCCTGTTCACGAAAAGCGATCTGGGCGACGAATTGCTCGTGACGGGCTATAATCTGCGTTCGATCATGGCAAACGACAAATCGCGCCTCAAGAAAAATGGAACGGCTTACGTCGCGCTCAATGATTATCTCACCATTGATGATTTAAGGGATTTCTACAGCACCACATCACCTTCACAGCGCAAAGACAATCAGGATAGGAAAGACAAATATACGGAAGCTGCCAAATTTATTCTCGATGTCTCCGCTGTGCGCACCAAGGCTGATGTGATGAACGATCTTCAGCAAGATATGCGAGATTTGTATCAGCAGAATACGAACGCGCAGTAAATCTGCTGTCGGCGAAATATTTTTTTAATAAGATAAGAACGCGGGTTACCGCGTTTTTTATGATTTGTTTTCACGTCTTCCCGCTCATCGCCAGCACAAACGCATAAACTTCGGCTATTTCTTCGAGGTGTTTGAAGCGTCCGGATGATCCGCCGTGGCCCGCGCTCATATTAATCTTGAGCAGGAGCGGATTTTGCGAGGTGTTATAATCACGCAGTTTTGCGACCCACTTGGCCGGTTCCCAGTACGTGACGCGCGGGTCGGTGAGGCCGCCCAGCGCGAAAATGGCCGGATAATTTTGCGATGTCACCTGATCGTAAGGCGAATAACCGCGGATGACGTTGAAAGCGTCCGCGCTTTCGATCGGATTGCCCCATTCCGGCCATTCGGGCGGCGTCAGCGGCAGCGTATTGTCGAGCATTGTATTCAGGACATCGACAAACGGCACTTCGGCGACAATGCCGGCAAAAAGATCGGGGCGCATATTGGCGATCGCGCCCATCAGCATGCCACCGGCGGAACCCCCGTGCGCAACGATTTTGCCTTTCGACGTATATTTTTGTGCAATCAGATGTTCGGCTGCGGCGATGAAATCATGAAACGTGTTCGGTTTCTTTTCGCGCTTGCCGTCAAGATACCAGTGGCGACCCTTTTCTGCGCCGCCGCGCACATGCGCGATGGCATAGATGACGCCGCGGTCGACGAGCGATAAAGGGTTGGTGCGAAAATCAGCGCCGATGGCGTGGCCATAAGAGCCATAACCGTAAAGATAAAGCGGTGCGCTGCCGTCAAGTTTTGTGCCCTTGCGCATCAGCAATGTGATCGGCACTTCCGCGCCGTCATGCGAACGCGCGAAAAAGCGGCGTGTCGTATAATCTTCGCTGTTATGGCCGGACGGAACCACTTCGCGCTTGCGCAAAACACGCTCGCGGCTTTCCATGTCGTAGTCCCACACTTCGCCGGGCGTCGTCGGCGAGGCATAAGCAAAGCGCAAATCCTGCGTTTCGTATTCCATGCCGGTGCGCAGGCCAAGGGTGTAGGCTTCCTCGTCGAAGGCAATGACATATTCAACGCCGGTTGCGCGTTCGCGAACGACGATGCGCGGCAAACCGTTTTCGCGCTCAAGGCGGATGAGATGTTTTTCTTTCACAAGCAGCATCAGGCGATAGACGCCGTTCCGTGCCGGGATGAGCTCCTGCCATGACGTATCATCCGATGCATCGGCGGGTGCGCGCATGATTTTAAAATCTTCCGCGCCATCGGCATTTGTCAGGATGAAAAATTCGTCCATGCCGTCCGCGATACCGTAGATGCGGCCTTTTTTGCGTTTTGCGATGCAACGTGGTGCGCCGCCTTTATGGAGATCGATCACCCAGTTTTCGCTGGTTTCATGATCGTGGCAGCTGATGATAGCAAAGCGGCCTGTCAGTGTGCCGCTGACGGAAACAAAGAAGCCGCTGTCTTTTTCTTCATAAATAATCTCGTCGGCAGAAGCGCCCGTGCCGACAACATGGCGGCAGACGAATTGCGGGCGGTGTTCTTCATTCAGGCGCACATAATAAAACGCCTTGCCGTCCGCCTGCCAGACAATACCTCCGCCCGTATTGGGCACACGGTCTGCAAGATCCTGTTCCGAGCCAAGATCGCGCACGCTGATGGTATAAAATTCAGATCCCTTGTCGTCGTAAGACCATGCGATCTGTGTGTGGTCGGGCGTGTGTTCGACATCGCCGATGCGGAAATAGTTTTTGCCTGCCGCTTCCTTGTCGCCGTCGAGCATGATGGTTTCATCACTAGCATCACGCGACTTCTCATCTGCGGCGAATGCTGACGCACGCGTCGTCCTGCAAAAGATCGGCTGCTCGCCGCCTTGGCGAAAGCGTGTGTAGTAGGCGAACGGCCCGTGCGGCACCGGCACGCTTTGCTCATCTTCCTTGATGCGGCCGCGCATCTCAGTGACGAGCTTTTCCTGTAAATTTCTGTAAGGCGCAAGCCAGGCTTCGCTGTAAGCATTTTCCGCTTTCAGATAGCCGGCGATATTTTCCGGCAGCTGCTCGGGATGGCGGATGACCTCCTGCCAGTTGTCGGCCTTCAGCCACGCATAATCGTCGGCGATATCGATGCCGTGAAAACGGCGCCGCAATGTTTTCTTTTCAGCGCGTGGCGAGGCGGCAGCAGAACTTTTAACAGGCGAATGCAAGACGCGTCACGCCGTCGGTTTGAAATTCAGCGCCGTGCCGTTAAGGCAGTAGCGCATGCCGGTCGGCGGCGGGCCGTCCGGAAACACATGGCCGAGATGCGCATCACAATTCGCGCAGCGGATTTCGGTGCGCTCGCGCGCAAGCGTTGTATCTTTCACAAGTTTCAGCGCGTTGTTGTTACTGGGCTGAAAAAAGCTCGGCCAGCCGGTGCCGGAATCGAATTTGGATTCAGAGGTGAACAGCGGCGCATCGCAAACCACGCAATGATATTCGCCCGGCCGTTTTTCTTTCAGGTAAGGGCCCGTGAACGCGCATTCGGTGCCGTGCTCCTGCGTCACGCGGTATTGTTCGGGGGTGAGTTTGGCCTTGAGAT
>JAZKID010000027.1:0-6118 GCA_040385045.1 Pseudomonadota bacterium
ACGCGCGCACCGCCGAGCTCTTCCGCCGTAACCGTTTCGTTCGTCACGGTCTTTACAACATCGGGACCGGTGACGAACATATAGGATTTGTTTTTCACCATAAAGATAAAGTCGGTCATCGCCGGCGAATAGACGTCGCCGCCCGCGCACGGCCCCATGATCACGGAAATCTGCGGAATCACGCCGGACGCGATCACGTTGCGGCGAAATACATCGGCATAACCGGCGAGCGACGCGACACCTTCCTGAATGCGCGCACCGCCCGCGTCGAACAGGCCGATAATCGGCACACGGTTTTTCAGCGCCATGTCCTGCACTTTGGTAATTTTCGCCGCATGCGTTTCGGATAGCGAGCCGCCAAACACTGTAAAATCTTTTGAGAACACGAAAATGGGGCGGCCATTCACCGTGCCCCAGCCGGTGACGACGCCGTCACCGGGAATGCGCGTTTTATCCATGCCGAAATCATTGCAGCGATGTTCAACGAACATGTCGAACTCTTCGAACGAGCCTTCGTCGAGCAGAAGCGCAATACGCTCGCGCGCCGTCAGCTTGCCGCGCTCATGTTGCGCGTTGATGCGCTTTTCGCCGCCGCCAATCCGCGCCCGTGCGCGACGCTCTTCCAGCTGTGCAATAATCTGCTTCATATCGACCCCTTTGGAACAGCCAAATTAGGCGGGTTCCCTGGCCAGCGCAAGCATGCGGCACGCCGCGTCCATTTCTTTCCACCTGTTCGCCCGCCGCAATGTGGCCTCTTCATCACGGCCCCATTTTTCGATCTGAAAATCTTCATCGATATGCGCAGCGTCCCAAACTGCCTCCGGGCTCAAAAAATCCTCGGCAACTGCCAGCGCGAGGCAGGCTGAGCCCGTCAGCGCCGTGATGCTCGACAACGCTGCCAGCGAAAAGGCGTCATATTTTTTGAGACTTTGGCGCAGGGCTTCAAGGCTTTCTGCACGCTGCTGAACGGGCATGACACCAACCGTGCTTGCGAAATTTATACCCTGCCCGCGCAACCATTCGAGGATCGGATCATAACCGCGCGCCTGCCGCTCGCGCAAAGCTTGCGGTTCATCGGCACGGTAAAGCAATAAATCCGTATGCGCATAGGAAACAATGTCCTCACGCACATCCTGCATTTTGATTGCAACGCCGTCGATCGCGGAATTGGCAAACTTGGTAAGCAGCATTGCTGCATGATTTATTTTCTCGCCCTGCGTATTCCATTCCCTGGCAATTTCCGATGCCAAAGCCTGCGTAATGACGACGAGATGATTCTGCGCAGGCGTTTTAATCTGCTTGTTATCAAGCAGTACGGCAAAGCCCTGTTCAACAGGCGCCACATGCGCGTTTTGGTAGAATCTTTTCATGCCGTCTGATGGCATGCGAAAAGTAGACTGTCGAGCCTGATCAGACTTTAACTGTCTTAGGGGTCAGCATCAAGGTTGCATCAAACATATTGCCCAACGCTTTAACTTCCTGTGTCGCAGGATTTAATGAATCTTTGTTTATCGTAGGATTTAACGAGGCTTTACTATCGTCCCTTAAATAACATGCTTTATCCATCGACATGCTGAGAAGAACATTATCAGAATCAAACCGTGTATCGCCACTCAGCTTTTCGCCTATTTTTGTCAGATTTTTATCTGGCGTTTCCATATTTTGCATATGCTGGATGCCGGAGCGAAAAAGAGATTTAAAAAAGGCAGCAAAACTAATTCCCTCAGGATCATAAACTTTAATGGAATGCTGTTTGCCATCAGAGTTGTAGAGGGTTGTCCTTTCAGGATACTCTTTCGAAGCAGGTACAAATTCAATTTGCGGCAGAACAGCACCGCGCCCTAAAAAAACATCCATTTGTGCTGCAATAAATTGTTCTGCTTTTTCTTTCTTCTCTGCTGCAGAATATTTTTCCCACATATCATACCAGTTGTTCGCCCGGGGAAGAATGTCCTTACAAAACTGAGTGACATTGGTTTGGTAATTTTTTGTACGCGTTTTACTAAAACTCAAAACCGCATAAATTTTACGAAGACAATTTTCACGCTTGTCGTTTTCAAGATTTGGCGCAGTTGCAAGATAATAGAGCCGCTGAAGTTTTTCCTTCTGTGAAAGCCTTTCAAGATCTTGGGGCGATGCTTTGAGTATCCAATCCGCCATGTCACCTTCTAAATTGGAAACTTCTGAAAGTGTAGATTTGAAGGCATTCCAAGTTTGGTCTTGAGGCAACGGCAAATAATTTTTTACAAATTCTGCTTTCATATCAATGCCTTATAAATATAAAGATCAGGGGTTGTCATATGAGTGACATAAAACTGTCACATAGTGCACGACCAGCGCCAATTAGGCAATATCAAAGTGTATTTTTACGTCAGGCTTTTAAGCCAAGAAGATTCCAGCTTTGCTGCATATGCGGCGGCAGCGGCGCGGTGATATCGATTTTCTTCCCTGTTGCCGGATGCTCGATCACAAGGCGGCGCGCATGCAGATGCAATTTATTTTGCAATCCGCCCGGGAATTCCCAGTTCTCGATATTGAAATATTTCGGATCGCCGATAATCGGATGGCCAAGATGCTGAAGATGTACACGCAGTTGATGCGTGCGCCCGGTGATCGGTTTTAATTCCAGCCAGCTTAATTTTTGCGCAGCCTTGTCGATCAGGCGATATTCGGTGACAGCATGTTGCGCGCCTTTCTCGCCGTGCTTTGCGATGCGCATTACGTCATCGCCCTCTTCATTCTTTTCCTTGATCAGAAAAGTCGACAGATAACCTTCGGCCTTGCGCGGGACGCCATAACATAATGCCCAATATGTTTTATCGGTCTCACGCGTTTTGAACATTTCACCGAAGGCGGCCGCCGTGCGGCGGTTTTTTGCGACGAGTACGACACCGCTTGTGTCACGATCAAGGCGGTGCACAAGGCGCGGCATTTGCCCTTTACGGTCGGTGAGCGCACGCAACATGCCGTCAAGATGCACTGTCAGGCCAGACCCACCCTGCACGGCAAGCCCGTGAGGCTTGTTCAGCACCAGCACATCGTCGTCTTCATAAATTGTGATCGAACGCAAAAAGGCGCGCGCTTCCTGCGGGCTACCGACAAGCGTTGCTTTTTTGGGTGCGGCTTTCTCATTTTGCTGCAAGGGCGGAACGCGCACGATTGCACCAGCGGCGATACGGAAATCGGCCTTGACGCGCTTACCATCGGCCCGCACCTGACCGGAACGTAGAAGCTTCTGAAGCTGAATATGCGACAGCTGCGGATAATGTGCTTTGAACCAGCGGTCGAGCCGCATGCCCGCTTCATCTTCGCTGACGGTTTTTTGTTCAACGATGTTCATGCGACAACCATTCTGCCGAGCCACAAGCCCAACATTGTTGCAGCGAGGCAAAATGCAACGGATGCAAGAATATAAGCCGATGCCGCAGCATAGTTTCCTGCCCTCAGCAGATCGACGCTTTCAAACGAGAAAGCCGAAAACGTCGTGAAACCACCCAGCAGGCCGATAACAAGAAGATGGCGCGCGCCATCAAAGCTTAAATCGTGTTCGAGAAAGATCGCGATAAACCCGATCAAAAAACTGCCTAAGATATTGACGGACAGCGTACCATAAGGAAACGCGGCGGAGAAAGATTGCAGGCCAACAACACCGAGATAGCGCAAGAGCGAACCGATGCCGCCACCGATAAAAACAAAGGCAAGACTTTTCATTTTTTCTTCTGCTTCTTTTCGCGCAATGCGTGCCAATGCACGAGACGCTCGGCCAATGTTTTTTCGAAACCATATTGCGTCGGCTGATAATAGTTTTCGCGCTGCATCTTTTCAGGAAAATAATTTTGCCCGGAGAAACTTTCTTCCTGATCATGATCGTAAGCATAGTTCTTGCCATAACCGATGTCTTTCATCAGCTTTGTCGGCGCGTTGAGAATATGGTTCGGCGGCATCAGCGAGCCATGCTCTTTGGCCGATTGCATCGCGGCTTTCATTGCGACATAGGCCGCGTTCGATTTTGGCGCCGATGCAAGATACAGCACCACCTGCCCTAGTGCCAGCTCACCTTCCGGTGAGCCAAGCATATCGAAAGCTTCTTTCGCTGCCGTTGCAATAACAAGCGCTTGCGGATCAGCAAGGCCAATATCTTCGGATGCCATGCGGATGAGACGGCGCGCGAGGTAAAGTGGCTGCTCGCCAGCGTCGAGCATGCGGCAAAAATAATAAAGCGCCGCATCCGGATCGGATCCGCGCACGCTTTTATGCAAGGCCGAAATCAGGTTGTAGTGCCCTTCCTGCGACTTGTCATAAATCGGCGCACGGCGCTGCAACACGTCGCCAAGCTTCTTCGTGTCGAAAATTTCGCCCTTGCGCGCGGCGCGCCACAAATCTTCCGTCAATGTCAGCGCTGCACGACCGTCGCCATCCGCCATATTGATAAAAGCCTGTCGCGCATCCTCATCGAGCGGTAACTTGCGTTCCCCCTCTTCTTCTGCGCGCACAAGAAGTTTTTCAATCGCTGCTTCATCGAGCGATTTGAAAATCAGCACACGCGCGCGCGAGAGCAGCGCGGCGTTGAGCTCAAAAGACGGGTTCTCAGTTGTCGCACCAACAAGCGTAATCGTGCCGTCTTCCATATAGGGCAGGAAACTGTCTTGTTGCGAGCGGTTAAAACGATGGATCTCATCCACGAATAATAATGTGCCCCGTCCCGCCATACGGCGTGAGCGCGCCTGGTCGAAAGCTTTCTTCAGATCGGCGACGCCCGAGAATACAGCTGAGATTTGTTCAAAGGCCAGATCGACGTGTTTTGAGAGGAGCCGCGCCACAGTCGTTTTGCCGGTACCGGGCGGTCCCCAGAAAATCAGGCTGCCAAGATCGCGCGCCTGCAGCATGCGCGTCAGCGTACCGTCTTCGCCGGTGAGATGCTCCTGCCCGACGACATCGGAAAGCTCGCGCGGCCGCAAGCGATCCGCCAGCGGGCGCGGCCCGTCGTTCATCATACCTGCTGCAACAAAAAGATCAGCCATAAACCCTATTTAGGCATTTCGACCGCAAATGGCTAGGCTGCGCGAGTGTAATGCGTCGTCATTTCATAATTTTTATGAGGTCCTTTTACGGCCCAGTGGCTTTGCCACTCATGGCCCGCAAAAACGTAGACGACCTGATAGATATCCGCTCCGCACAGATGCTCGGCCTTTGGCATGATTGAACTAAAGCCGTGAAAGAAACGGCCATCATCGAAACAGATTTCGACGCTGTTTTGCTCGGGGAAAAGCCAGAGCGAACGGCGGAACGCCGGAAATTTCTCTAAACCGAAAGACAGAATACCACTCTCTTCACAAACGAGCCTTGTATCCCAAGACGTGAAAATGGCTTGACCATCAAGCCGGCCTTTTTGATTTGCGCGTTTATCGTCGATCGTGCGCGACATTTTCCAAGCATGCCGGAAATAGGTTTTATCGAGCAACAACGGTCGTCAACATTTGTCCGTTGCGCTCGATCGAGATCCGCCAGACGCGCGATGGTGTTTTCAAAATATCGCGCAGCTGCGCCGTCGTACCGACCGTTTTTCCGTTCACCCCGCGCAGGATATCGCCGCGCTTCAGGCCAAGCTGGCTGGCAGGCGAACTGTCGTCGACATTTGTCGCCGCCACGCCCTCGCTGCTGAATTCAAGGTTGAGTTCTTCGGCCAGCGCGGGCGAGAGATTGGCAAACGCGGCGCCCTTCAATGGGATATTATCCGTGACGGAAAAGTTATCGCGCGGCTGCGTTTCCGGCGCCGCTTCCAGCGCAAGAGTTAGTTTCTTGCGCTGCCCTTTATGCAAGGCTTCAATTTCAATACTGCTGCCAATTTTTTTGGTCGCGATACGAAAACCGAGTGCGCTTGTATCGTCGATCAGGTTTCCATCTGCGACGACAATCACATCGCCTGTTTCAAGGCCCGCACGCGCAGCAGGGCCGCCAGCCGTTACTTCGGCGACAAGCACGCCGCGCGGCGACGGCAGGTTCAGGTTCTCGGCCATTTCGCTGTCGATGTTTTGCATCGCCGCACCAAGCCATGGGCGACGCACGATCTTGCCGCCCTCTTCCGTGACGTCGTCCATTTCGTATGCCATTACCAGCC
>JAZKID010000027.1:6128-6568 GCA_040385045.1 Pseudomonadota bacterium
CGACCACCGGCTGGTTCCACACCACAGCGAGTTTTTGTGCCACCACGCGCGCCATATTCGAAGGGATTGCAAAGCCGATGCCGATATTGCCGCCAGAGCGCGAATAGATCGCCGTATTGATGCCGACAAGCTTGCCGTTCATATCGATCAGCGGCCCGCCGGAATTACCGGGGTTGATCGCCGCATCCGTCTGGATGAAAAACTGGTAATCGCCGATGCCCCCACGCGTGCGCGCCAGTGCTGAAACAATACCGGATGTCACGGTCTGCCCGACACCAAACGGATTGCCGATGGCCAGCACAAGATCGCCAACCTGCAGTTCATCTGAATTTGCAAAATCAAGAAAGGGAAACGTCTTGCCTTTGGCTTTCAGTTTCAGGACGGCAAGATCGGTGCGCTGATCACGCAAGACAATATCGGCTTCATATTCCGTTTTGTCT
>JAZKID010000028.1:0-3622 GCA_040385045.1 Pseudomonadota bacterium
CGGGTTGGTCTGGCGCAGAAAATGGCGCAGTTCTTCCGTCATCGTCACGGGCTTGCTGCCGCGCCGCAGCAGGCCGACACTGTCGTCGCTGAGCAGGCCAAGGCCTGTTTTGTTCACGGGTTCGACGCTGAGTTTCGCGCCGGCGCCGGTGATTTTATATTCGCGCAGGCCGAGGAAAGTGAAGTTGTTGCTGCGCAGCCATTCAAGAAACTGGATTGCTTCCGCAAGTTCGGCAACCGGGATCGGCGGCGGCGACAGTTTGAATTTTTCGATTGCCGCGTCGAGCTTGTGCAGCATCGGCTTCCAGTCTTTAACGATGAGGCGAACATCGTTCAGCGTTTTTGTCAGCTCAGCCTTCAGCTCTTCAATGGCTGCCGGGTCAATCGCATCGATGTGAATATAGATAAAACTTTCGCGCTGAGCCTGCGCGCCGGAAGGCGGCTGTTCGCCATAAAGCTGCGTAAGGGCGCCATTCTTGTGGCGCGAAACGGTGAGGATGGGGTGCAGGACAAGCCTGACGTCATGGCCCTTTTCCGCGAGCGCCGCCATTGTCGAGTCGACAAGGAACGGCATGTTGTCGTTGACGACCTCGATGACGGTGACGCGATTTTCAAGCTCGGTTTCAACGCGCAGCAACATCTCGCCACTTTTGCGTTTTTGCAATGTCGCGAAAGCATCTTCAATGAAGCGCGCCAGATCTTCCGCGCGATAAGCTTCGAGATCTTCATAAACGGCGCGGTTGAAAAGCTGCGTGATGAACGGCTTGATTTGCGGCTGGCTTTTGGTGAACCGCTTTTGCACGGCCTCGATCAGGCCTGCTTTCAGCGCGTGATGATTGGTGTCATTCGATTGAATTTTTTTCGCGGCTGTTTTCTGCACAATTCCCGCCTTGTATCCGGTTGCAACTTCACTAGCCTATCTCGCCGCTGAGGGGGAGGGCGAAAACGCGCGGGACAGGCCGGTTCACAGCAAAATCTTTCTGCTCCAAAAGTGGCGGATGATGGGCGGGCGACGAGACGCTCAGTCGACAGCCCGGCTGTTTGCTGTTTTAAGAAGTTTCGGTTTTTTGAAAAAAGGTTTTCATGCCGCATGACAAATTTTGTCACGCACCAGTTTTATCCGCAAAGTTCCAGCGAAAATCCGCTGGAAGGGCCGGTTAAATCCCGCCAAGTCATTTATATACAAGGGTTTTTTCCAAAAGGTATGGATTACTACCACAAGATTTTGGGTGCTGAACTTGGTGTCTATGCGGACCTTTACGGACTTCAGGCAACGCTTTCACCCCTCGCAAGGCAGGCGGATTTTGTGGGGCGCTGCCGCATTGAGGTGAAGAGAGACGGTCAGAGCGTCGTCACTGACTATGATTTTCTCGAATGGAACGATTTGATTATCGAGAGCCAGCACAAAAATATTTGCGAAACGGGTTTTTCCAGCATCAAGACTTTCTTCGTTCATATTATTGATGGTTCGGCCGCTTTCATGGCGCGAACCTTCTGGAAATATTTTCTGGCGTGGTTTTTACCTTACCTGCTGTTTGCTGTTGCCGGGTTTGTTCTCGTCAAATTTCTGCTCGCAGGCGCCATGCTGTTCACGGCCGCTGGCGCCATTGTGCCGCTCAAAAAAATCTGTCTTTACCTGCTCGGTCTTTTTGTATTGTGGAAATTGAACAGGTTATACTGGTCGTCCTTGATGCTGCGAAATTTCAATGCGGCAGCTGCGTTTGCCAAAGGGCACTTGCCTCAACTCGAAAAACGCATCGCCGTTTTTGCAGATTATATCGCGGATGTTTGCCGCAATTCGAAAGCAGATGAAATTCTTATCGTCGGCCATAGTTTCGGAACGCAGATCGCGGCCGTGGCTGTCGCAAAAGCCTCGCGCAGCGGCGCTTTCGACGGGTTGCAGGGACGCGCAAAACTTCTCACCCTTGGCGATGCGACCTGCCATATCGGCTCATTACAGGGGTCGGGCGCAAAGCAGCTGCGCCATGATGTTCTGCATCTCGCATCGCAGGATAAGCTGCCCTGGCTGCTTCTTTATAACAGCAAGGATGTACTGGGATTCAATACGACGGACCCGCCCTCCGCGCTGGCTGCGCTTGAAAGCAAGAAGCGCGATGTCGAAGATTTTCGCTGGCCCCTGATGCTCGATGCGCGTTTCCGCGACATGGTGCCGCGAAAAGATTATGAATGGCTGCGCTGGAAATTTTTTCATATGCATTCGCAGTTTATTTTTGCGGCGCGACTCAAAAATGCGCGTTATGACTATCTGCGCGCTGTCTGTGGTGCACAAACCTTACCGCTTGGCGCGCAGCGCCTTTCACAAAAATCGAAAATGGCTATTGCACGAAAGAAAAGACAGCAATTGCGCGCAGATCGCATCGACGCTGCAACGCAGCGCTGGGCCGAGCCCATTCGCAGCACCGGGCGCCGTTTCAGGGCGTGGAGCAGCCTGCTGCTCGCCGACCACGGCTTCCTGCGCCCTGTTTACTGGAACAGCGCGGAAATCGGAGCCGGCGCATGGCGTGGGCCGCAGCCGAACCCGTTTCACCTTCGCCGCCTCGCACGGCAGGGCCTGAAAACAATCGTCAACCTGCGCGGCAACACGGTTTACGGTTCTTACGCGCTTGAAAAAGAAGCGGCAGAAAAACTGTCTCTGAAATTGATCGATTTCCAGCTCTATTCCGGCGCGGCGCCGCATAAAGAACAGATCCATGCGTTGCAAAAAATATTTCGTGAGGCCGAGAAGCCGATGCTGCTGCATTGCAAGTCCGGCGCCGACAGGTCCGGTCTGGCGGCTGTGCTTTATCTTGTTCTGGAAGAAAATGTGCCGGTGAAAGACGCACTCCGCGAACTGTCTTTCAAATACGGGCATGTCAAAAGCGGCCGCACCGGTATACTCGATCTGTTTTTTGAAAACTATCTCAGGGACAATAAAAAAACGCCGATGCCGTTCATGCAATGGGTCGACGAGGTTTACGACCGCCAGAAACTGAATTCAGAATTTTCGAAGCCAACGCTACTGCGCACGATCGTTGATCTCGTCATTCGGCGGGAATAAGTTCATCCTCGCTGGCATGAAACTGCCGCTCATGCAGGCGCGCATAGACGCCGTTCTTTTTCAGAAGTTCGTCATGTGTGCCGGCTTCGGCAATCTGCCCGTGATCCATCACGACAATCAGATCTGCTGAACGAATTGTCGAAAGACGGTGCGCGATAATAAGTGTTGTGCGACCTTCTGCAAGCTGGTGGATTGCTTTTTGAACGAGATGTTCCGATTCAGAATCGAGCGCGGATGTCGCCTCATCCAGCAGCAGGATCGGCGCGTCGCGCAGCAGCGCCCGTGCAAGCGCGATGCGCTGGCGTTCGCCGCCCGACAGAAGCGTGCCGCTCTGGCCAAGCGGCGTTTCGTATCCTTGCGACAGTTTCGCGATAAAATCGTGTGCGGCGGCAAGTTTTGCGGCATTTTGAATCTCGGCAGGTGTCGCTTCAAGATTGCCCATGGCGATATTATGCTGCGCGGTGTCCTGAAAAATCATCACATCCTGCGACACCAGCGCGATCGCCCTGCGCAACGAAGTGAGCGTAACATTTTTGATGTTCTGGCCGTCGACCAGGATATCGCC
>JAZKID010000028.1:3632-11853 GCA_040385045.1 Pseudomonadota bacterium
GGTATCTTAAACGCGAACTTATCAACCGGCAAGGCAACTGGCTAACCCGCTTAGGCTGGGCAATCACTTGGTCCGACTACTTCCACCACAACTCTTCTGTGGAAATCGTATTGGAGTTTGAAACTCGATATTGTGGCCATATGGCGGCTGCTTTGGATGCAATCTGTGTGGCAGGAATGTTGCACGGTGGGCCTCGGGAGGTGAGGAGGGCGTTGAAGAGTGTGGATTTACCCGCTCCTGAACGCCCGACAAGCGCCACCTTTGCGCCGCCGGGTACACTGAAAGAAACGTCTTTCAGCGCATGCGTGCCGTCGGCATAATGAAAACTGGTTTTTCGAAATTCGATTTCGCCTTTTGTAATCGTCAGAGGCTTTGCGTTCGGCGCATCATGGATGGCAGGTTTTAAATCAAGCAATGCAAAAACACGCTCGGCTGCTGCGAGGCCCTCTTGCAGCACGGCGTTGACATTGCCGAGCGTGCGCAATGGCTGCGATGCGATCAGCAAGGCAGCAATAAATCCCGCAAATTGCCCGAGGCTGCTTTCGCCGGAAGAAATACGCCAGCCGATGAGCAAAATGACCAGCGCCACCGAAACGCCGCCCAGCACTTCAAGAATGGGCTCCACGCGTGCAAACAGGTTGGCGGCGTTAAGACGTAGCGCGTGCAATTTGTCGAAAACCGCTTCGCCGCGCGCCTGCATGTAATTTTCAAGCTGGTAGGTACGGATCAATCGCGCACCGGCGAGCGCTTCCGCAAGAAAGGATGTCATACCGCCGATCATGCTTTGCGCTTTCAGCGCATTGGCCCGAAGGCGTACGCCAAGCTTGCTGACGGGGATAATCGCAATTGGCAAAATGACGATACCCGCGAGAGCCAGCTGCCAGTCGATATAGAACATTGCGCAGACGAGGCCGGCTACCATCAGCGTATCACGTACGAGGCTGGTGATCATACGCGAGACGGCGGTCTGGATATAAATCATCTCCGCATAAAAACGTTGCGCGAGGCTGGCAGGCGCTTCGCGGTTCAACTGCAGCATATCGGCGCGGTTGAGGGCTGCGAAAACAGCGTTCTGCAGATCGCGCAGCACGAGAGAGGAAACCTTGTTCGTCAGCGCGGTGTGACAATAGAGCGTGATTCCCTTGAACATCGTCACGCCGATAATCATAATCGGCAGCCAGACCAGTTCGCCGCGGATACCTTTTTCGAAACGGTCGATTGCCCAGTTGATGATGAGCGGGTAGGCGGTGGTGCTGAGAGAGACGCCGATAATAAAAATGAAATTGATCAGGATCAGTCGCCGGTAGGGCGAAACCCAGTCGCGCCACAGGCGGCGGAAGATCGGCGCGCTGGCCACCAGCGCTGAGGAATTCTTGTCCATTAATAAAGAGCCTTGATCGCTTTTTCTTTAGATCAGCCGCCTGTGAAAAGCGAATTCATTCAAGTAAGCCCGAGAAAATATGGTTAATATGTGATTAAAATTGACTCTAATAACCTTAAGGCATTATTAATAGTGAAACAACGGGCTGATCTGTCATAGTTACGGAATAGTAAAAGATCATATTAAGAGGCAGTTGTGTTGAAAGTGTTGCGGCGTAAACAGAAATCCTTTTTTGCAGGCAGTGCGCTGCCGCTTCTTTCCGTGCTTTGTCTTATCGGCTCCACGCAAACGGCGTCAGCCTTGTGGAGCGGATCGAAATCGTCTTCATCGTCTTTTACCACCCTTATCAAAATCGGCGGTCAGAAGCAGCTGGATTGCAGCGGCGTGCTGATCGCGCCGCGTCTCGTGCTGACGGCCGGGCATTGCATGCATGGCGCGCGCAGCGTTTCGGTGCACATCGGCGGCGAGAATATCGCGGTTGAAAACTGGCTGGTCAATCCGTCATGGAGTGCGGGCCTGCCTGCGAACGGCTGGGATGCGCGCATCAATGCGTCGAACAGCGACAATTATATCGACCTCGCGGTCCTGCTTCTTCAGAAGGCACCGCAGAATGCCCACGCGATTGATTTGACAGGTTCTGGCGCTCCTGCAGAACAGAGTGCGCTGAAAACATATGGCTATGCGCGCGGCCGCATGCTGGAGCCGCTTTACAAAGTCGACAGCACGAGCGCAAGTTATGTGCGCCGCCTGTCGCCGACAGGTCCGTTCAAATTTTTTGCCTCCGGTGGTTCGGCCTGGTGTCAGGGCGACAGCGGCGGGCCGGTGACACGTTATGAAAACGGTTCTGAAAAACTCGTCGGCATTGTCGGCCTTGGTTTGGGCGCCATCGCGCATGACCCCAACAGCGCTGTTGCGATGCGTTGGGGCGGCACCGACCGCGTGCCGAAATGCGGCTCTTATTCTTATGTGCAGGATGTTCATTTGCATGCCGGCTGGATTGCTGAAGCGAGCGCTTCGCTGACGGGCGACGTGCCTTATACGTCCAGTGTCAAATCGGCTTCGCGCGTTTCAAACGATCATTCGGCGTGGCAGGACAGGCGCTGACCTTTTCAAACGCCGGGTGACTACCTATCTTTAGATTATCATCGCGAATTCAAAAGTCGTTTACTCCAAGGCTTCAAATGAAAAAAATATATCTGATCATGCTTGGCTTTTTGCTGGCGCAGGGTTTTGCGCGAGACGCGCATGCGCAGGAAAAATACAAGATCGACCCGACGCATGTCAGCGTCGTCTGGTTCGCAACGCATTTCAATTTCTCGCACCCGTCGGGTAAATTCGCGCGCGTGGAAGGCGAATTCACGATCGACGAGAAAAATCCGAATTTAAGTTATGTCACAGCGACCGTTTATACGGACTCGCTGATTACCGGGTTCAAGAAATTCGACGACCACATCATGAGCAGCGATTTTCTCTACGCCGGCAAGTTTCCGCAGGCCGTGTTTGTTTCGGAAAAAATTGAAATGACGGGCGAGAAAATGGCCGACATTCACGGCTCTCTCACCATGCTCGGCATCACGCGCCCGCTGGTGCTTCACGCGAAACTGAACCGCATCGGCGAAAATCCCGCTAACAATACCAAGACGGCGGGCTTTTCGATGGACGCGGTGATCAAGCGCTCCGAATACGGCATCAACTACGCTTTGCCGGGCGTGGCCGACGAGGTCGCGCTGCGGATCGAGGTTGAGGGGAAAGCGGAGTAGATAAAAAATCAGGCGCTAAATAGCGCCTGAGATAATTTTGAGTAAGCCAAATCCTAATTAAGCAGCAAAATATTTTTTGATACCAGCTTCTGTAATCGCAGGCGTATTAATAAATGTACCTTCAATCAATGCGTCAGAGTTTACTGTAACAATGACATTGGCAAGAATCTGGGCATAATTTTTTGCAGTGATAGTTTTATCACGCATCATAAATGTAAGCGGCTTTGGATTTTTGAGCTGCCATTTGTACTCATCTGCATTGTATGTTCCGAATCCATCATCGTAATTATCACGCAAATTTACGAAGTCAGCATCGTTCAAGGTGGACTTACCAAGCGTATTGACTAGCCAGCTTTCAATATTAGCTGCAAGTTCGTTATCAGTTAGTTTTTGCGCACCATTAGCAAAGGATGCGGCTAGGCTGGCATCATCGCCGCCGAGAGTAAATTGAGGAGCATTATTTGCTCGCGCTGAAAATTGAACGGGGAAATTAGGAAAGTGAACCATTATTAAACTCCTTAAATGAGAAACAGAAATTATGAAAACATTTAGAAAATAGCAAGTCACTTTAAATACAGCATTTAAATAAAGTTTTATCGATTAAGCAGCGCCGAAACGCCCAGAAAAGCCGGGTAATCCTCGATAATCAGATAGGTCGGGATGCGCGACAGGTAGCGCGAAAAGCGGCCTTTTGTCTCGAAATGCCTGCGAAAAGCGTCATAATCGAACAGATCGCCAAGTTTCCGAATAATCCCGCCGCCGATATAGATGCCGCCAAAGCTCCCTAGCGTCAGGGCGAGGTTCGAGGCGACATTCCCCAGCATGCTGCAGAAAATCGAAAAAACCTCGGTGCAGACCGGGCAGGTTTTCGCCCGCGCGCGGCGGGCAATCTCGATCGGGTCGATCGGATCGGCCGTGACATTATTCAATGAGCAAAGCGCACGGTAGATGAGAACAAGGCCGGGGCCGGAAACCAGCCGCTCGGCGGAGACATGGTTGCGCTCCTGCCAGACGAAGTTCAAAATGTCGCCTTCGCGCCTGTTGCTGGGTGAAAAAGAGACATGCCCGCCTTCACTGGCGAGCGGTGTCCACCCATCGGTCCCGAACGGCACCATGCCGGACACGCCAAGGCCGGTGCCGGGCCCGATCAGACCCATCACGCTGTGCGGCCGCCGCATTCCGCCGCCGATCTGTTTCAGCTGCGTGTCTTTCAGGTGCGGCAACGACATCGCCAGCGCCGTGAAATCATTGACGACAAGCAGCGTTTCGAAGCCGATCTTGCGGCGCACGTCTTCGATCGAAAAGCCCCAGTGATGGTTGGTCATGTTGACGTCGTCGCCTTCGACCGGGGTCGCGATAGCGATGCCGCCCTGCTTCACGTGCAAGGCTTTCACTTCCGCGAGATAGGTGCGGAGCGCAGCATCGATGGTGGGATAATCGGCGCAGGGAAGAACTTTCGTGTGCTCGAACACGCCTTGCGACGTTTCCAGCGAAAAGCGCGCATTCGTGCCGCCGACATCGGCAACAAGGCGCGGGCTATCCGGAAGCTCAGAATTTTCCATGCTGGCTTCTGGCACATGTTGCAGTGCAACCTCAAGTTTTTTAAAGGTTTTTTGACAAAGCAGGGCCGTTTGCTAGTATCCTGCCACTTTTAAAAGTTGCTTGATTGCAGGGAGTTTTGAAATGAAACTGGCGCGCGCTCTTCTCGTTACATGCGGTTTATCTTTTTCGTTCGCTGCACAAGCGGCCGATGTCGAAGTGTTGCACTGGTGGACATCGGGCGGTGAGGCCAAGTCCGTCGCCGAGCTAAAAAAGATGCTCGAAGCAAAAGGCCATGTCTGGAAAGATTACGCGGTCGCGGGCGGTGGCGGCGATGCAGCGATGACGGCGCTGAAAGCGCGCGTCGTGTCCGGCAATCCGCCGGCAGCTGCACAAATTAAAGGCCCATCGATTCAGGAATGGGCGCAGGAAGGTCTGCTCGCGAATATCGATGATGCCGCGAAAGACTGGGACACGCTGGTGCCGACGGTCGTCGCCGACGCGATGAAATATAAAATGCATTATGTCGCAGCGCCGGTGAACGTGCACCGTGTCAACTGGTTGTGGATCAACAAGGCCGCGCTCGACAAGACGGGTATGAAAGCGCCGACAAATTACGATGAATTCTTCAAACTCGCCGATGCGTTCAAGGCGCAGGGCATCACGCCGATCGCGCATGGCGGACAGCCATGGCAGGACGCGACCGTTTTCGAAAGTGTGGCGCTGGGTGTCGGCGGCAAGGATTTCTACAAGAAAGCGCTCGTGCAGCTCGACAGCGCCTCGATCGAAAGCGACAAGATGCTCGAAGTTTTCGACACGCTGAAAAAACTGAAAACCTATATCGATAAAGATGCTTCGGGCCGCGACTGGAACCTCGCAACCGCCATGGTCATCAACAACAAGGCGGGCATGCAGTTCATGGGCGACTGGGCGAAGGGCGAATTTATCGCCGCCGGTAAAAAGCCCGACCAGGATTACATCTGTGCTGCCGCACCGGGAACGGATGATGCGTTCACGTTCAACATCGACAGTTTCGCGATGTTTAAGCTGGATGATGCAGGCAAACAAAAAGCGCAAGCCGATCTCGCAACAGCCATCATGAGCCCTGAATTTCAGGAAGTTTTCAATCTGAACAAAGGTTCAATTCCAGTGCGTTCCGATGTCAGCATGGCAAAGTTCGACAGCTGCGCCGTGAAAGCCAAGCAGGCGTTCGATACGACGGCAAAAGACGGGGGGCTCGTCCCTTCCTTCGCGCATGGCATGGCGGTCCCTTCCGCAACGCAGGGCGCGATCCAGGACGTGATTGCGAAATTCATGAGCACGGACATGAGCAGCAAGGATGCTGTCGCAGCCCTCGCCAAAGCCACAAGGACAATGTAACGCGTTTATTTCCCGCGTTTCATGACACAGGAAGCAAGTCTCGCGTCGGGTTGGGCAGATCGTTATCTGCCCCGCCTTGTGCTGGCGCCATCGCTCTTTGCAGCCGCCTTGTTTGTATACGGATTTATTTTCGTCACCGTTGGTATGTCGTTCACCGAAAGTCGCCTGCTGCCGAACTGGACATGGGCGGGGCTTGATCGTTACGTTGAGCTTTTCGCCAATGACCGTTGGTGGGCCTCCGCCATAAACTTAGGAATTTTCGGAACGCTGTTTATTTTTGTCAGCATGGCGCTGGGATTGTTTCTCGCCATCCTGCTTGATCAGCGCATTCGCGGTGAAGGTTTCCTGCGCGCGATTTTTCTTTATCCGATGGCGCTGTCGTTCATTGTCACCGGCAATGCGTGGAAATGGATCTTAAATCCCGGTCTCGGTTTTGAAAAGCTGATTCACGATCTCGGCTGGCAAAGTTTCACGTTCGACTGGCTCGTCAACCCGGATATGTCGATCTACACCGTCGTCATCGCGGGTGTCTGGCAATCGGCGGGATTTTCGATGGCCTTGTTTCTGGCAGGCTTGCGCGGTGTCGACAGCGAAATCATTCGCGCCGCGCAGATCGACGGGGCCTCAATGCCGAAAATCTACACGCGCATTATTATCCCGACGCTACGCCCGGTGTTTTTCTCTGTCGCGCTGATTCTTACTCATATTGCCATCAAAAGCTTTGATCTCGTCATGGCGCTGACGGGCGGGGGGCCGGGGACTGCCAGCGACGTGCCGGCCATTTTCATGTACCAGTTCTCTTTCACGCGCGGGCAGCTTGGCCTTGGTGCGGCTGCCGCCGTGATGATGCTGATGACGATTACCGCGATTGCCGTGCCGCTGATGTATGCGGAATCAAAATCGACGCGGGGCGCGCAATAATGGAACCGCGGCTCACATTTACACGGTTATTGATTTATATCGTGCTTGGCGTGCTGGCGCTTTATTTCCTCGCGCCGCTTTATGTGATGCTGACGACATCGCTGAAAAATCTCGATGAGATCCGCGACGGCAATTTGCTTAGCCTGCCTCTGGCGCCGACACTCGATGCTTGGGCAAAAGCATGGAGTGGCGCCTGCGCAGGGGTGCGCTGCGAAGGGCTGAAACCGTTCTTCATCAACTCGCTGATTATGACCATTCCGGCCGTTATCATTTCAACATTCATGGGCGCGCTGAATGGTTATGTCTTTACCTTCTGGCGCTTTCGCGGCTCCGAGCTTCTCTTCACGATGATGCTGGTCGGCTGCTTCATCCCGTTTCAGGTCATCCTGCTGCCGATGGCGCGTTTCTTAGGCAGCTTAGGAATTTCAAACAGTGTCGGCGGGCTTGTGTTCGTGCATGTTGTTTACGGGCTGGCTTTCACCACGCTGTTCTTCCGCAATTATTATGTCAGCGTACCGAATGAGCTGATTCGTGCCGCGCGAATCGATGGCGCCGACTTCCTCACCATCTTCCGCAAGATCTTGCTGCCGATCTCATGGCCGATTTTCATGGTCTGTGTCATCTGGCAGTTCACGCAGATCTGGAACGATTTTCTGTTCGGCGTCGTCTTTTCCGGCTCGGATTCGCAACCTGTCACTGTCGCACTCAATAATCTCACCAACACGACAACGGGCGTGAAAGAATATAATGTCGATATGGCGGCAGCGATTATCGCTGCCCTGCCGACGCTTCTCGTTTATCTCGTTGCAGGAAAATATTTTGTGCGCGGCCTCACTGCCGGCGCGGTCAAGGGCTAAAGAAAAATGGCAAGTCTGACAATTCGAAACGTCCGCAAAACTTACGCTAATGGGGTCGAGGTCTTGAAAGGCATCAACCTTGAAGTGCCGGACGGTGGCTTTCTGATCCTCGTCGGTGGTTCGGGTTGTGGAAAGTCAACGCTGCTCAATATGATTGCAGGTCTGGAAAGCGTCACCTCTGGCGAAATTCTGATCAATGGAAAAGTCGTCAACAATCTTGCTCCGAAAGACCGCGATATCGCGATGGTATTCCAGTCTTACGCGCTTTATCCCAGCATGAGCGTGCGCGAAAATATCGCATTCGGCCTGCAGATTCGTAAAGTGCCGCAAGACGAGCAGAACAAGATCGTCAAACGCGTCAGCGATATGCTGCAGATCGAGCA
>JAZKID010000028.1:11863-23562 GCA_040385045.1 Pseudomonadota bacterium
GATCGCAAGCCGGGCCAGTTGTCCGGCGGGCAGCGGCAGCGTGTTGCGATGGGCCGCGCCCTTGCGCGCGATCCGGCGTTGTTTTTGTTCGATGAGCCGCTGTCCAACCTCGACGCGAAACTGCGCGTTGAAATGCGCGGCGAAATCAAGCGCATGCATCAGCGCACCGGCACCACCATCGTCTACGTCACGCACGACCAGATCGAGGCGATGACGCTGGGCGACCGCGTTGCGGTGATGAAAGACGGCGTGGTGCAACAGTTCGGCTCTCCGCGCGACATTTACGATACCCCTGCTAATCTTTTCGTCGCAGGTTTTATCGGCTCGCCGTCGATGAATTTTATCAGCGGCAAGATCGCTCCGTCCGGCATCGAGTGCGGTACCGTAGGCCTGCTGCCTCTCGCGCATAGCCTTACCAACTTGCAAGGAAAGAACGTTATCCTTGGCATTCGCCCGGAAAATATTACCGACGAGCCGCAGCCAAACCAGCTGGCACATAAAATCAATGTTACCGTCGACATGGTTGAACCGACCGGGCCGGACACGCTGGTGCAGTTCAAGTTTAATGGCGCGACCGTGACTGCGCGCGTGCATCCACGCCGCGACGTGAAACCCGGCGATAAGATCGATCTCTATGCCGACCTGTCGAAAGCGCTGCTGTTTGATGAGCAAAGTGGCGAACGTCTCGTCGCCTGATTATTTCTTTTCCTGAAGTTTTTCCGGCGGGCAATCGTCATCGTCTTCGCGGCACGCCGCAGCGGAAGGATAAATGCCGCCCTCGCGTTCTTCATAGATGCGGTGACCGCCGCCGCAGGTTGTCAACTGATTGGCGCAAATCCCCGTTGCCCAGCCGCGAAACTTGCGGTCGTCGGGTGTGATGACGGATGCATCTACGAAGCTTCCGCTGCAGCCGAACACCTTGTCGATTTTTACGCTGTCGCTGCCCCAGTTATCGGCAGTGCCAGGAAGAGGCGCAAGTTTTGCAACTGGCGGGGCTTCTTCAACTGGCGCGGTGTAAAGACCGCCTTCGATGGTAAAGTCGGCGAGATTGGCTGCCATCCATGCGGGGCCTTCGAACAGCATCTTGTCTTTTTCGCGATCAGCCCAGCGCCCGGCGCGCACGAGGAACCAGCCCTCCTTGCCGCCGATCACCTGCACGCGCGGGCTGATCGTGGTGCCGTATTCAGGTTCTGGTGCAGGCAAGCTGCCGACAATTTTTGCATTTGAATGTGGTGCGGCGCGCAGATTTGTTTTCCCGCTGTCGCGCAAATAAACTTCGAAGCTGCACAGGTGAACATCTTTTGTTTTTGAACCCAGTGCTTTTGCGACAGCTGGTTTGATTTCGCCGATATCAAGATAAGGCTTCGTTTCTGCTTGCGCTGCAAAAGTAAAAACAAAAAAAGCGAGAGCTATTTTTATCAAAAACTGCATGTATTTTCTCTCACAAATGAAACTTTAACCATGAGCTTTAGCCGTTTTTTTCTCACTTTATATCATGCTGAAGGCATGGATGTCGCAGCGGTACAAAATATCATGGAGATGGCTTTTGCGAAGCAGGCCATCGCGACAGCGCAGGCCGTGGCAAAAATGGTCGAGGAATCTGCAAGGCTCTCGCAGGCCCTTCTCAGTTCAGGTTCCGGCGGCAATCTCGACGTCAGCGTTTGATTGAACGCTTTCATATCTAAATTTTAAGAAAAATTGGAGCGGGCGAAGGGATTCGAACCCTCGACCCCGACCTTGGCAAGGTCGTGCTCTACCCCTGAGCTACACCCGCTCACTTGTATTTGCGATCATAACCCGGATCTTAAAATCCGGCTTCTCAGGATAAACCTTCGAAGCTGCTACACCCGCAAGACATGGTGGCACCGCTGGGTAAGCGGTGCGTCTTCTAGATTCCAAAAATCGACTATGAATGCAAGCTTTTTGAGGAGGGGCGGATCAACTATTGCAATTTCGGGCCCAAAAGCCCACTTTCCCTTGAAAGTGAGTGAGGTTTTATGTCGCTGACCGCCATGGCCGCCAGTCCGGCCGCTTCCTATATTAAAGACACGACGACGCAGAGTTTCGCGGCCGATGTGATCGAGGCTTCAAAACAGCAGCCGGTGATCGTCGATTTCTGGGCGCCGTGGTGTGGCCCCTGCAAGCAGCTCACTCCTGTTCTTGAAAAAGTCGTCAATGCGGCGGCTGGCAAAATTCGTATGGTGAAAATGAACATCGACGAGCATCCGGCCATTGCGGGGCAGCTTGGTGTGCAATCGATCCCGACCGTGATCGCCTTTAAAAACGGACAGCCGGTTGATGCCTTCATGGGCGCGCTACCTGAAAGCGGCGTCAAACAGTTTGTCGATGGTCTCGGCGGTGCTGCCCCCGGCATGCCGGATATCAACCAGATTTTGAAAGCGGGTGAAGATGCGCTGGCGCGCGAAGATACGATCACCGCGCTTGAAACATTCACGGCGATTTTGAATGGTGAGCCGCAGAATATCCGTGCGCTCGCCGGCATGGCGCAGGCTTATTTGCGCGCTGGCGAAATCGAGCCCGCAAAAAATGTGCTGGCCGATGTGCCGGCAGATAAACTGAATGATCCTGCCGTTGTCAGTGCGCTTTCGGCTGTCGCGCTTGCCGAAAAAGCCAGTGATCTCGGTGATGTTGCAGCGCTCAAACAGAAGGCTGATGCGGAGCCGCAAAACTATCAGGCGCGTTTCGACCTTGCGCTTGCGTTATCGGCACAAGGTCAACGCAATGAAGCGGTCGATTCCTTGGTTGATATTTTAAAAGCGAAACGCGACTGGAATGAAGGCGCAGCGCGCACGCAGTTGCTGCAGTTTTTCGAAGCCTGGGGCTTCGACGATGACGCGTCGATTTATGGACGCAAGAAACTTTCCAGCCTGTTGTTCAGTTAAGAAGCTATGGCGCTCAATCATCCTTACCGCACCACGTCGGAACTGCCGCGCGAAATTCCGATTTTCCCGCTGGCGGGTGCCTTGCTGTTGCCGCGCGTGGAACTGCCGCTGAATATTTTTGAGCCGCGGTATATTTCGCTGGTCGATATGGCGATGAACTCGCACCGCCTCATCGGCATGGTGCAGCCGGCGCTGGACGGGATTTCCGATGAAGCGGCGCCGCAGCTTGCCAATATCGGCTGCCTTGGCCGCATCACCGGCTTTCAGGAAACAGGCGACGGGCGCTATTATATCACGCTGACAGGCATTATCCGCTATCAGATCGAAAAAGAATTGCCGGTCGCGACGCTGTTCCGGCAGGCGCGTGCCAATTATGATGCTTATAAGGATGACCTTCATCCCGGCGATGGTGAAGAGGGCGTCAATCGCCGCAAACTGCTCGAAACATTTCAGCGCTATCTTGATGCGCATCACATGGAGGCGGACTGGCGCTCGGTGAATGATGCACCGAACGAGCCGCTTGTGAATGCATTGTCGATGATGGCGCCTTACGGCCCGCGCGAAAAGCAGGCGCTTCTCGAAGCGCTGACCTTGAACGACCGCGCCGAAATGCTGATCGCGATGACAGAACTGTCCTTGACCAAAGAAGAACCCGGCGCCGCCGAGCATTTGAACTAGAGAGACAATATGACGCATCAACGCGCCGCACAGGACATCGACCCGCGCCTTCTCGAAATTCTTGTCTGCCCTGTTACCAAGCAGACGCTGGAATATGATCGCGAAAAACAGGAGCTGATTTCAAGGTCGGCAAAACTCGTTTACCCGATACGCGATGGCATCCCGATCATGCTGCCGGAAGAAGCGCGGAAGATTTGAGGCGATGGCCTTTCTGTATCATTTCGTCCCTGCAGATGTGCGTGGTGATATTCTTTATCCCTTGAACGAATTGAAAAGCGTTTATTCCGATCTTTATAAAAAGGAAGTAGGAAAATATACACGTGTTCCGGCCAGCACGGTGATGGGATGGAAAGTTCCTAAGCTTGGCTGCCTCTGGAATGATGTATTGCATTTTTCTCCTGTCTCTCCGCAAAAACTGAAAGAAGCTTCTGTCGAAACAGGCGGCGATCCTGATCGTGTAATCTCTTTTTATCAGGTCGATCCCAACTTGCTGGATGCAAGGCGGACTGTCGTTTACCTCTATCATGATCGAGGCCTGAGTTTAGCCGACAACGAAAGTGCTTATCCGCCATCCGAGCCTGATGAAATACGCGATTACGATCCTAAGGGAGTCAAAGAACTTTCTGCTGACATTTCTGATGAAACCAAAAAATATTATGAAGAAATCAGGAAAAAAGGCGTGAAGCCGATTATGTTTCGGCGTGTTACGCATGTGCTTTATAAGGGCACGTTGGATATTTCAGATTTGAAAATTGTAAGTGTTTAACGCATCAATCTCGGCACATCGCCAAGGTCGCCTGCCGCGCTTTGCATGAAAAAATCTTTCAGCGGTGCTGTGCGGTCCACAATTGATAAACCAAGGCTGCGCAGGCCGCGCAGTAAAATCGATTGTTTCGAAAAAAGCGCGTTCAGGCCGTCTGTCGCTGCGCCCATCATCAGCGTATCGAAGCGCCGCCACTGCTGGTAACGCGCGAGAATATCTGCCGTGCCGAAATCCTGACCCAGGCGCAATGCGTCGACAATCACTTCGGCAAGCGCTGCCGCATCGCGGAAACCGAGATTGAGGCCTTGGCCCGCAATCGGGTGGATGACATGCGCCGCATCGCCGACAAGGGCAAGACGCTCGGCCGTAAACTGTTTCGCAAGTCTGATCGACAGCGGAAAGCTTTGCACCTTGTCGATGATCTCGATCTTGTCCCAGTGATAGCCAAGACGCGCTGCAATTTCTGCATTCAGTTCATCGCTTGAGGATTGAAGAAGCCGCGCGGCATCCGGCTTGCGTTCTGTCCAGACAAGCGAGGAACGATGACGGCCTTGCGTATCGTCTGTCAAAGGCAGCGAGGCGAAAGGCCCAGCTTCCAGGAAATGTTCGATCGCTTCACCATGATGCGGCTCTTCATGCGTGATGGTGGTGACAAGTGCCGCCTGATCATAATCGCGGCCGATCATTTTAATGTTTGCCGCCTCGCGCAATTTCGAATGTGCACCGTCGCAGGCCGCGGCAAGACGCGCTGAAACAGTTTCGCCATTTTCAAGGTGAAGAACGCGCGATTGCCCGTTGATTTCTGTTTTAGCGACGGCTGCATTCATTTGCGTGATGCCGCTGTTTTGCAAGGCGTTTGTCAAAGTCGCCATCAGGTAGCGATTCTCGATCATGTGCGCGAATGTGCCGTCGCCATCGGCCGTGCTGATAAAATTGAGCAGTGTCGGCCGTACACCGTCTTTCAATGCGCTGTCGGTGATGCGCATCGACTGAACAGGTTGAGCCAAATTCTCATTGGGCCAAGCTTCGATTTTTTGCAACAATCGCCGCGCACCGGCTGCGATGGCAGAAGCGCGCAGGTCCGCATTTTGCGCGTCACGTTTTTTATCGATGAGCACCAGCGACAGCTGGCATTTTGAAAGCGAATGCAGGGCCAGCGCAAGCGCAGTGCCCGCAAAACCGCCGCCGACAATGGCAATATCATATGTTTCTGGATTATTCATTATGCTGCCCTAATTTGCCGCCATTGCTTCGCACGCAATGACCTTATAAGGAATTCATCATGTCTGCCGTCGATACTCTTTTGAAAACATTAGACCTTGAACCGTTGGAACACAATTTGTTTCGCGGTCTGTCGCCGCAGGTCGGCTGGCAGCGCGTGTTCGGCGGGCAGGTGATCGGGCAGGCGCTGGTGGCGGCAACGCGCACCGTGCCGGCAGAGCGCCATGCACATTCGCTGCATTGCTATTTCATGCTGGCGGGTGACCCGAAAGTGCCGATCATTTATCAGGTTGATCGCTTGCGTGACGGAAAAAGTTTCACGACGCGCCGTGTCACGGCAACGCAGCACGGTCGCGCGATTTTTGCGCTCTCTGCTTCTTTTCAGGTGCAGGAAGATGGCCTCGACCATCATATGAAAATGCCGGACAACGTGCCGGATCCCGAAACACTGCCGACTGAATCCGAGCTGAAAGATAAATTCATGCCGCTGCTGCCGGAGCCGGTAAAGAAATATTGGGAAAGTGAACGGCCGATCGAAATGCGTTTCGTCGATCTGACGCGTTATGTTTCGCGCCAGAAGCTCGAGCCAAAACAATATATCTGGATCCGTGCGACCGGAAAATTGCCGGACGATAACGCTGCGCACCAGGCTGTGCTGGGTTATGCCTCTGACATGACGTTGCTTGATTCATCCTTGCTCGCGCACGGCCGCAGCCTGTTCGACAAGGATTTGCAGATTGCATCATTAGATCACGCGATGTGGTTTCATCGCCCGTTCCGTGCCGACGACTGGCTGCTGTATGCGCAGGACAGTCCCTCGGCAAGCGGTGCCCGCGGTTTCGCGCGCGGCTCAATCTATGCGCGCGATGGGTTGCTGGTCGCCTCGGTTGCGCAGGAAGGCCTCATCCGAATCAGAAGCTGATGCGGTTCGCGCTTCGTTAACCATAAAATTTTTCATTCGCCAGATTCTTCAAAGACATAAACGCTTAATCGCACTTTAACCGCGAAGGGTTAGCGTGAAAGCGGGGTTAAAAGCTTGCCCCACATTTTAAATTATTGAGGGTTTGATGCGTTTATCCGTACCGCGTCCATTTTTCGATGGCGATGCCGGCCATGAATTCCGCGCCGGTTTTCAGCGCCGTCTCGGCAATATCGGCGGGTATATTTTATTTGCGCTGGCAGCGCTCGGTTTCCTTGCGCTAGCAAGCTGGCATGTCGAAGATCCAAGCCTCACTTATGCAAGCGCGTCTGCCGTTCAAAACAAGCTCGGTCTTGCAGGCGCTGCCTTTGCCGATCTGACGATCCAGTTTTTTGGCTTCGCCGCCATCGCAATGTTGCTGCCGCTTGTTGCGTGGGGTTGGCGTCTTGTGACGCGCCGCGGGTTGACGCGCGAACGCTTGCGTCTTGCTGCATGGTTCGCTGCGACATTTATTATCGCGGGCGCCCTGTCGTCGCTATCGACGTTTTCAACATGGCCATTGCCGACAGGTCTTGGCGGCGCGATGGGCGATGGTGTTTTGTCGCTGGCTTCATTGCCGTTTCAGGCGATTCTTTATAAAGGCGCGAATGTCGCCGCCGGTTTTGTCCTTGCCAGTATCGGCATGTTGACACTCCTGTTCGCAACGGCGCTGGCCGCCGAGCCAGTCGAGCGCGATGACGACGAAGAAGACGCGCTGACATCCGGTTTCATGGTGTTCGGCCTTCTCGCGCACTGGTTCTATTCGTTGCGCGGTGTCGTGACGCGCTGGCGTAATGTCGTGTCGCGCCACGAACATGATTATGAGATGCAGCATGCCGACGAGACGGGCCGCCGCGAACCGCAGTTCGAAAATTCACCGCGCGCAACATCGCGCGTATCTTATGCCGATATCGAGGAACGCGAAGAACGTGACATGCGTGCCGCATCGCAAAGCCGCATCGAACCGGCCGTCAAGGAACTGAAGCGCGGCAAACGCGAAACATCTGAAGCGCAGGCCTCGTGGCTTGATGACGGCGATTTTACTTTGCCACCGCTTTCGCTTCTCAGCGCACCAAAACGCAATGTCGTGTCTCTGCCGGATGAAGAATCGCTTGAGCAGAATGTGAAAATGCTCGAGAGCGTCCTCGATGATTTCGGCGTCAAGGGTGAAATCATTCACGTGCGCCCGGGTCCGGTTGTCACGCTTTATGAATTGCAGCCCGCGCCGGGCATCAAGTCGTCGCGCGTTATTGGTTTGGCAGATGACATCGCCCGTTCGATGAGCGCAATTTCCGCGCGCGTGGCTGTCGTGCCTGGCCGTAACGTGATTGGTATCGAATTGCCGAACTCACGCCGCGAAATGGTTTACCTGCGTGAGCTGCTCGCCAGCCGCGACTTCGAAGACATGAAAGGCAAGCTGCCGCTGTGTATGGGTAAAACCATCGGCGGTGAACCGGTCATCGCTGATCTTGCGCGCATGCCGCATCTGCTGATCGCGGGCACAACCGGTTCCGGTAAATCTGTCGCGATCAACACGATGATCTTGTCGCTGCTTTATCGTCTCTCACCGGACCAGTGCAAGCTGATCATGATCGATCCGAAAATGCTCGAGCTGTCGGTTTATGACGGTATTCCGCATCTTTTGTCGCCGGTTGTCACCGATCCGAAAAAAGCCGTCGTTGCGCTGAAGTGGACCGTGCGCGAAATGGAAGAGCGCTACCGCAAGATGTCGAAAGTCGGCGTGCGCAATATCGACGGCTTCAACCAGCGCGTCACCCAGGCGGAGGAGCGCGGCGAAACGATTACGCGCACCGTGCAAACAGGCTTCGATCGCGAAACGGGTGAGGCGGTGTACGAGCACGAAGAAATGACGCTCGAGCCGATGCCGTACATCGTCGTGATTGTCGACGAGATGGCAGACCTGATGCTGGTAGCCGGTAAAGACATTGAGGGCGCGGTGCAACGCCTTGCGCAGATGGCGCGCGCGGCAGGCATCCACATTATCATGGCGACGCAGCGCCCCTCGGTGGATGTCATCACCGGCACAATCAAGGCGAACTTCCCGACGCGCTGTTCATTCCAGGTGACGTCGAAAATCGACAGCCGCACCATCCTGGGCGAGCAAGGTGCCGAACAGCTGCTCGGTCAGGGCGACATGCTTTACATGGCGGGTGGCGGACGCATCAGCCGCGTGCACGGACCGTTCTGTTCAGACGAAGAAGTGCAGGCTGTTGTCAAACATCTGAAAAAACAGGGCATACCCGCTTATCTCGAAGCCGTCACGGCGGAAGAAGAGCCGGAATTCAATGATGACGGAAGCGTGTTCGACAAGGGCGCGTTTGGGGAAGAAGGCGGCGGCGATCTCTACAGTCAGGCCGTGGCCATTATCCTGCGTGACAAGAAGGCATCCACCTCCTATATCCAGCGCCGTTTACAGATCGGCTATAACCGCGCCGCGACATTGATGGAGCGGATGGAGCTGGAAGGCGTTGTCTCGCCAGCCAATCATGCCGGAAAGCGCGAAATCCTCCTTGAAACAGACGAGGCTTAAAGCGCCAAAAGCCTTGTTTTCGCCTTAGGCTTCAGGCAAAAATCATTCAGTTTCACCTGGATGTTTTTCGTGGTCTTATCCCGCCTGTTTTTAGCCCTGCTTTTCGTGTCGCTTTGCGCGCCTGCATATGCGCAGACGAAGCCTGCCGCGCCTGCAAAGTCATCAGCGGTAAAACCGGCTGCGCCGATGCAGCTGGCACCGCAGGCGACCCCGCAAACAAAAGCGGCCCCGAATGCATCGCCGCCGCCTGTACTGGGATTGCCTGCAGCAAACCAGCCTGCACAGCAAATGGAGCGCCGCGGGCTGCTCAACCGCCCAGATCCATACACACCCGCGCAACGCGAAACGATTGCCAAGATCAACCGCATCTACAACGCTATTCATGAAATGAACGGGCAGTTCACGCAGGTTGAAAACAACGGCGCGACGACGACCGGAAAATTCTTCATCAGCAAGCCGGGCCGTGTGCGTTTCGTTTATGACGCGCCATCCGCCATTGATATTGTCTCCGACGGCGAACAACTGGCAGTGCGCGACAAAAAGCTCGGCACACAGGATGTGTACCCGCTCTGGCAGACGCCGCTGCGTTATCTTTTAAAAGATAATCTCAACCTGCTGGAAGATGCGCGCGTGGTTGCCGTTTTGCAGGACCAGAACGTCGTGACGATCACGATCGAGGAAGAAGGCGCGCTGGCGCAGGGCCGCCTGACACTTTATTTCTCAGCGCAAGACTATAGCCTGCTGCAATGGTCGATCATCGACGGGCGGGGGATCGAAACGAACGTGACAATTGCCAATGTCGTTGCCAACAAGCCGAATGATGCGAAGATTTTTGCCCTGCAATGACAAAGTCTAAAAAAGATTCATCGCAACTGTCTGTTGCGACCTGGAACATCAATTCCGTGCGTTTGCGCTCGCCGCTGGTGCAGAAATATCTGAAGAAGACATCGCCGGATATTTTATGCCTTCAGGAAATCAAATGCCGCGATGACCAGTTTCCGGCGAAAGATTTTGCCAAGCTCGGCTACGAGCATCAGGCTGTTTACGGCTTCAAAGGTTATCACGGCGTCGCCATTCTCTCGAAAATTCCGTTCCGTTCGACCGAGCGTTTCGATATTGCAAAACAGGCCGAGGGCCGCTGCATTATCGCGCATCTGGAAGGCAAGAAATATGAGGATGTCGCCATCGCGTCGGTTTATCTGCCCGCAGGCGGAGATATTCCCGATCCGAAACTAAATCCGAAATTTCAGAACAAGCTGGATTTTCTCGACGATCTGGCAGGCTGGGGGCACAAGCTGAATAAGCGTTTTGCGCGCTCGATCGTGGTTGGCGATCTCAATGTCGCGCCGCTGGAGCATGATGTCTGGTCGCATAAGCAAATGCTGAAAATTGTCAGCCACACGCCGATCGAGGTCGAGAAATTCGAAACCGCGCGCAAGGCTGGGAAGTTTCACGACGTCATGCGGGCCTTTGTGGCTGCCGATCAGAAACTTTACACATGGTGGAGTTATCGCGCCGCCGACTGGCTGACGTCAGATCGCGGGCGGCGGCTCGATCATATCTGGGCGGGACCGGATTTGCATGAAGCATGGGCCGGCATGGATATTTTAAAAGATGCGCGCGGCTGGGAGCGCCCGAGCGACCATGTTCCTGTGAGAGCGGTATTTAATTTGTAAAAAGATGTCATTCTGAGGCGTAAGCCGAAGAATCTCACGCGTTGAGATCCTTCACTGCGTTCAGGATGACAAAAAAAGTTAAGGCGCCATCGCCGCTTCGGCGAGCTTCAGGTCTTTGCCCGCACTGACAAGTTCGCGCGACAATTTATCGCGCACGCGCGATGCCAAAATCGGCGCGTTTTCCAGAATGCGCAGGAATACCGCGCGCGGAATTTTTAAAAGGTCGCACGGCGTTTGTGCTGTTGCCGTCACGGGTCTGGGCAGATCTGCGATCAGCGCCAGCGGATGCAGAAGATCGTCTTTCACCACAAGCCTCTGGTGGCCGTCGCTGCCGGTGATGATAATGACGCCGTCGAGCACGAAATAGGAGCTGTCGGAAGGGTCGCCTTCAACGAACAGGTCGTCGCCCATATCAAGCGACCAGCGTTCAGAGGCGAGCGCAATCACGCGCAGTGAAACAGGATCGAGATCGGCGAACATCGGTTGCGTGATCAGCCGGTCGATAACGCGCTCAGGCGAAAGGATATCATTCATTTATGGAACGAGGCGGTAGCCGCCTTCTTCCGTCACGACGATCTGCGCATGCGCAGGGTCTTTTTCGATTTTCTGGCGCAGGCGGTAAATATGTGTTTCCAGCGTGTGCGTCGTCACCGCCGAATTGTAGCCCCACACTTCGGTGAGAAGGATTTCGCGGCCGACAGGTTTTTCACCCGCGCGGTAGAGGTAACGCAAGATCGCCGTTTCCTTTTCGGTGAGGCGGATCTTGCTGCCTTTGTCGTCGACGAGCAATTTGGCGGCAGGCTGGAAATTATAATGCGCAATGGCGAAGGTCGCGTCTTCCGATGTCTCGCGCTGGCGTAGCTGCGAGCGGATACGCGCCAGCAGAACGGCGAAACGGAATGGCTTCGTCACATAATCATTGGCGCCGGAATCGAGGCCGAGAATCTGG
>JAZKID010000028.1:23572-24372 GCA_040385045.1 Pseudomonadota bacterium
GATGATTCGGTCGATCGCATTGCGATTGAGGCCCTTCTTCAACACGTAGTCCCGTGCGCCGCGCTTGAACGCTTCGGCGGCCAGGTTGTCCGTGACGGAGCCGGTGAGCATGATGACGACGCCCTTGAAGCCGTCTTTCCGCATGCGGCGGCAGGCTTCGCGTCCGTCCATGTCAGGCAGGTCGACGTCGAGGAGGACGATATCGGCTTCGTTGCCGCGGGCTTTATCAAGCGCTTGGCTGGCATTCTCGACCATTGTGACGCTGAATTCGTCGTGGAGCTGGAATTGTTCAAAGATTGCTTCACGCAAATCTTTATCGTCATCAACAACCAATACGCGATGAACCATACACCAAGCCCTTTATTCGAACGCTGATCTACCCGATACTTTTCTTATTCTTACTTCTACCAATGCTAGCATAAAAGCCCTGTCTGTCCATGAGAACTTGCCCAGCCCGCATTTTACGCGTTTTCGTCTGTCCGCGAGACAGGCGCAAAGGCATTGTAAATATTGGTGTTTTTCGCTTTCCCTGCGCGCTCGGGCGCTCTGGTGCGGGCCTGAAAAAACGCGAGGGCGACGGGTTCACACCGGTCGGTATTTACGGGTTGCGGCGGCTTCATTACAGACCCGACAAGTTCATGTCAGTACGAACGAATTTGCCGAAAAGGGCGATGACGAGGGCCGACTGGTGGTCGGATGATCCTGAAGACCGCGATTACAACCGGCTGGTGCGGCAGCGCGCCATCCCGCGCGGGTCAAAGGAAGGTCTCTGGCGCAAGGATAGCCTGTACGATCTGGTG
>JAZKID010000028.1:24382-26934 GCA_040385045.1 Pseudomonadota bacterium
CGCCGGGGTGTCGGGCGGCGGCGTCTACTCGCTCGGTTACAACGACAGGCCGGTGGTGCGCGGAAAGGGCAGCGGCATTTTCCTGCATCTTGCCCGCGAAGGATTCACGCCGACACAAGGCTGTGTCGCCGTGACACGCGAAGCGCTGCTACGCCTGTTACCGCTGATCGGGCCGGATACGAAAATCAGGATTGGCTAAGAGTTAGATTTATTTCGCCAATGCCTTCAATCTTCGCTGAAATTTTCTGCCCGGCTGTCACAGGCCCCACACCTTCCGGCGTGCCGGTAAAAATGATGTCGCCCGGTTGCAAGGTAAAATATTGTGAGAGGTGCGCGATCTGTTCGGCAATGCTCCAGATCATGTCGGACAGATTTCCATTCTGGCGTATCTCGCCATCGACGCTGAGGCTGATCGCGCCTTCGCGCATGTCACCGGATATTTTATGCAGCGGGCCGACAGGCGCCGAAAAATCAGCCGCCTTGCCGAAGTCCCATGGCTTTTGCTGTGAAGACATCTGCTTTTGCAAATCGCGGCGCGTCATGTCGAGGCCGATGGCCATGCCGAATACATGTTGCAGTGCTGCGCCTGCATAAATATTCGCACCGCCTTTGTGAAGCGCAACCACAAGCTCGACTTCGTGATGATAGTTTTGCGTGCCGGGCGGAATTGGCAATTCAACAGGGTTGCTATCCTGAATCGGAAGAAGCGCCGTCAGCGGCTTCATGAAAAAGAACGGCGGCTCTCTGTCATCGCCGCCCATCTCGCGCGCATGCGCGGCATAATTGCGCCCGACGCAAAAAATCCGCCGCACCGGGAAGCGCGCTTCATCGCCGTTGATGAACAGAGAGGCGATCGTGGGGTCAAAAATATATTTCATCGCGCGGCTTTCAGAAAGGGAAGAATTTTTTCCAAGGCTTCGTCGTTCAGCGGGCCGACATGCTTGAAAACAATTTTACCGCTGCCATCGACAATAAATGTTTCCGGTACGCCGTAAACGCCCCAGTCGATGCCGGTGCGGCCGCTGTCATCCATGCCAATGCGCGAATAGGGATTGCCCTGATCTGCAATAAAATCGAGCGCGGCTTGCGGCCTGTCCTTGTAATTCATGCCGAACACTTCGAACTCCCCCTTTTTCGCCTGTTCGGCCAGCATCATCAGCACGGGGTGTTCCGCGCGGCACGGCCCGCACCATGAGGCCCAGACGTTGACGAGCGTCATGCGGTTCTGTTTCAGGTCCGTGCTTGAAAATCCCGGCAGATTGCTTTTTGGCAAAGCGGGCAAAGTAAAATCCGGAATTATTTTGCCAATCAGCGCGGAAGGCAAAATTGCAGGATCTCCTGCCTTAATGCGCAGAAAAAAGATCGCAGCCAGCGCCGCAAAAAAAATGATCGGCAGCAGGGTCAAGGTGAAGCTGCGCTTCATTCTTCAAACGCTTTCAACTGGCGTCTGATTTTTCCTGTCTCGAAAAGCGTAGCTGCAAAAAGCCCGCCAATGCACAATGCGCCAAGACCATAAGCGCCGAGGATGTAGAAAGCATAAGGGCCAAGCTCTGTCATGCTGCGTCTCCATAGGCTTTTTTAATCTGCAGTGTGAAAAGACGGCGGCGCAAAATTTCCGCGCGCATGCGCATCAGAAGCAGCACGATAAAAATCAGCGTGAAAGCCAGCGCCATCACCAGCAGGGGTGTCAGCAGGCTTGGGTGAATGCTCGGGCCGGACATTTTCAGCACCGAGGCCGGCTGATGCAGCGTGTTCCACCAGTCGACGGAAAACTTGATGATCGGGATATTGATGAAACCTGCGAGTGTCAGAATGGCAACGCTGCGTGCGGCGCGTGAGAAGTCTTCGCGCGCCAGCCACAGCGCGATCAGCGCGAGATACATAATGAAAAGGATCAGTACGGAAGTGAGGCGTGCATCCCACACCCACCACGTTCCCCACATCGGCTTGCCCCATAACGAACCTGAAGTAAGGCAGATAAACGTAAATGTCGCGCCGATCGGTGCCGCCGCTTTCGCGGTAATGTCAGCCAGCGGGTGACGAAACACCAGCGTGCCGATCGCAGCGCTCGCCATCAATGTATAACAGCTCATCGCGATCCATGCAGACGGCACATGCAGAAACATGATTTTCACCGAAGCACCCTGCTGATAATCATCCGGCGCGACGAAAAAAACCAGCCACAGTCCGTAAGCCAGAACGGCAAAAGCAATCACACTTAAAAATGGCAGGGCAGTGCCGCTCAGTTTTACGAAACGATGCGGGCTGGCGAGCGTGTAGATATTTCGAGTCATCCTGAAACTTTCACCTCAACTTCGCGACGCTTTCAAGGCCGCCGCCGTCGCAAACGGCGAAAGCGCTACGGCAAGAACACTCAATAATGCAAGGATTTGTGCCGTCGGGCTGAACATCTCGGTACCTTGTGCCGCAAGCGTACCGAACAGCAGAACAGGCAGCGCGAGCGGCATCACCAGCACGGGCAGCAGCAATCCGCCGCGTTTCAGGTTCAGCGTCAGCGCCGCGCTCAGGGCGCCGATGGCGCTCAAGGCCGG
>JAZKID010000029.1:0-9361 GCA_040385045.1 Pseudomonadota bacterium
CCGTCTGTCTCCGCAACAAGGGGCAATTGTGCCAAAGGCAAAGCGGTAGGTTTGAGTTCTTTAACCGGCGGAGCGTGCTGGTCGTCCCGAACCGGTTTGCGCCGCTCCTGTTTCTGATCCGTTTCCCGCCGTCGCCCAACAGATATAGGAGGCTTCAGGAAAACATCCGCTGCACCGCCACCAACAGAACTTAAAATCGAGGGAAAATTATTTTCAACTCTATCCGGATTATCCAGACTGCACGGAGCAAGAGACGTTTCCGCAAGATTTTTATTTGCGTCTTGCTGAAGCTTGACAGCAGGCGTAACACCCTTCTGCTCTTTCGGACGAACAGGATTATTTTGTGGTTTTTTCGCTTCAGGATTATTTGGCTTGCGTGATCGCTTGTCAGTTTTTTGCGGCTTTACAACTTCATTTTTTTTAGAATTTTTCTGACGCTTGGTAACGCCGGAAGCTTCCTTCCCGCCCGCACCCTGCAATATAGTTCTGCGACGCCCGACACGATCAATCATTGGAAAATGACCAGATACTCAAATAACACTATGTAAAATCACGGATATTTTAACCCAAGTGCTCAAGGCGGGCAATAGCAAAGATTCGAGTTTCGTTTCGAATTTATATTTGATTTCAATGACTTATTTTCTTGCTTGGCGGCAGGGCGAAGCTGCCTTATAGAAATGGCATTCCTACAGTCATCAAGAGCGATGACGCCTACCGGCTCATACCGGCAGGCAGCCAAAGAACTTTTGTCCGGAGCAGACCATGAGCCAAGCGCCTTTAATGCCAAAAGCCACTGCCGTGTGGCTTGTCGATAACACGTCTCTTTCGTTCCAGCAGATCGCGGAATTCTGCAAACTGCACCCGCTGGAAGTAAAAGCGATTGCCGACGGCGATGCCGCACAAGGCATCAAAGGTCTCGACCCGATCAATTCGGGACAGCTGACGCGCGAGGAAATTGCCGAGGCCGAAAAAAATCCGGAGCGCAAACTGAAAATTGCCGAAAGCAAGTTTCATCACATGCCGACCGAGAAGCGCAAAAAAGGCCCGCGCTATACGCCGGTCTCGCGCCGTCAGGATCGTCCCAACGCGATTTTGTGGCTGGTGCGTAATCATCCTGAATTGAAAGATGCGCAGATCATGCGCCTCGTCGGCACGACAAAAAATACCATTGCGCAAATTCGCGACCGCACGCACTGGAACATCCAGGCGCTGACACCATCCGACCCGGTCATCCTCGGTCTCTGCTCGCAGATCGATCTCGATTTCGAAGTCGCACGCGCTGCAAAAACAAAAGGCAAAAAAGCCGACGAGCAACCGATTTCAACACTGGTACCGGCTGAAAAATCGACACTGAAACCTGAAATGGCAGAGGCAGATCTGGCTGATCCGGAACTCGGCAAGGGCGACCAGCCGAGTGTCGATCTCTCAAAAGTATTCGATCGCTTTTCGAAAACCAGCTAAGCGTTATAGTCTAAGGCCCGACATCGAAGACCACGCCCTGCGCGAGCGGGAGTTCTTTTCCGTAATTGAGCGTGTTTGTCGCACGGCGCATATAAGCTTTCCAGCTGTCGGAACCCGCTTCACGCCCGCCGCCGGTTTCTTTTTCGCCGCCGAACGCACCGCCGATTTCGGCGCCGCTGGGGCCGATGTTCACATTCGCAATGCCGCAATCAGACCCTTCGACGGAAACAAACATTTCCGCTTCGCGCATGTTGGTCGTGAAGATCGAGGATGAGAGGCCTGCGCCGACGGCGTTCTGGAGCGCTATCGCTTCATCAATTGTTTTATATTTCATAACGTAAAGGATTGGTGCAAACGTTTCGCGCAGCACAGGGCCGTCATGCTTCGTCATTTCAACGAGCGCAGGCGAAACATAATAGGCGCCATCGGTCGTGCCTGCGACATTCGCGCGTGCGCCACCGTGGATTTTTCCGCCTGCGGCTTTCGCTTCTTCCAAAGCTTTTTGCATCGTGTCGAACGCGTGCTTGTCGATCAGCGGGCCGACCAGTGCGCCGTTCACGCGCGGATCGCCGATTTTTACAGAACCATAAACCTTGATGAGCTTCGGCACGAGCTGATCGTAAATGCTGGCATGCACGAACAGGCGGCGCAATGTCGTGCAGCGTTGTCCCGCCGTACCCATCGCCGAGAAAGCAATGCCGCGCAGAGCGATATCAAGATCGGCGCTTGGTGTAACGATAGCGGCGTTGTTTCCGCCAAGTTCGAGAATGCTGCGCGCAAAACGTTTTGCGCAGGCAGGACCTACTTTTTTGCCCATCGCCGTCGAGCCGGTAGCAGAAATAATCGGCACGCGCTCATCGTTGACGAGCAGTTCGCCGATGTCGGCAGCGCCGATGATCAACTCGCATAAGCCTTCCGGCGCCTCCTTGCCGAAACGTTTCATCGCGCGCATCGAAATGGCATGCACGGCCAGCGCCGTCAGCGGCGTTTTCTCAGACGGTTTCCAGACGACGCTGTCGCCGCATACAAAGGCCAGCGCAGAATTCCATGACCAGACCGCAACAGGAAAGTTGAAAGCGGAAATCACGCCGCATACACCGAGCGGATGCCAGCTTTCCATCATGCGGTGATTGGGGCGCTCGGTTGCGATCGTCAAACCGTAAAGCTGGCGCGAAAGGCCGACAGCGAAATCGCAGATGTCGATCATCTCCTGCACTTCACCAAGACCTTCGGAAACGATCTTGCCCGCCTCGATCGTCACCAGCATGCCGAGGTCGTTTTTTGCAGCGCGCAATTCCTCGCCAAGCAAGCGCACGAACTCGCCACGGCGCGGCGCAGGAATTTTCCGCCATTCAAGAAAGGCCTTGTGCGCACGGCCGATGGCCGCTTTTGTTTCATCGGCACTCGTCGTCTTCACAGTGCCCAAATGTTCGCCTGTAATCGGCGATTGCACATCAATCCCCTGTTTTGCAAATGCCGTATCCGGCACGCCAAGTTTTTTCAGCAGTGACAATGTTTCGGCGGCAATGTTGGCGTCCGTATGCGGGCGCGCGGCGGTAACAGACATAGTAGCTCCTTGATCCTGAAACGTCTTTGTCGCAAAGGCGCATGGCACGCGCAATAAAAAAAGCCCCTTGGCAGGGGCTTGAATTTTTTTATCTTGAGATTTTCAGTGAAGAACGCCGCTTCCGCTTTGCAGGCGTACGATTTCTTCCTTCAGCCGCAGCTTCCTGCGCTTCAACTCAACAACTTCGAGATGGTCCGTACCGGGTTGCATTTCCGCCGACTGAATTTGATTGTCGATGGCTTGGTGACGTTTTTCCAGTTCAGCGAGATGCGATTGCAATGCCATTCATACCTCCGTTTGTTGAACGGCGTGAAGGGTCGCATGTGTCGCCCGAACTGTGAAGGCATGTTCTATGCTGCAGTGCAAAAAATCGAATTTCCCTATTTTTTTCAAAGGGTTTGACATAAAGGCCCAAAAGCATTATCAAATGATCATTCGCGGGGCTTCAAAAGAGGCCCCTTTTCTCTTGGATCAGTGACCATGAAAATACGTAACTCACTCAAATCATTGCGCAAACGCCATCGCGATAACCGTCTCGTGCGTCGTAAAGGCCGCGTTTACGTCATCAATAAAAAGAACCCTCGCTTCAAAGCGCGCCAAGGGTAAGTGCCGGTCTTGAGCATGGCTTAAGACGAAATGCCCTAAGGGCGTTTTGAGGCACGAACGGTTCTGAGCTGACAGCGAAGAACCCGGATATCCATAACACATTCCTAAATTTCGTTACGGCGCGTATTATCAGAACATGCGTCGATTCGTCGTCATGGCTTTTCTTTGCGCCTTGCCCGCACCTCTGCATGCCGAGGATGCGAAACCCGTACCCGCAGTTCCCCAATATTCCATTCAGGATGCGATGGCGGACCCGCAAAAGCGGATGCAGCTGTTGGGCGAACTTTACAAGCGCCTGAAAGTCAGCCCTTCGGATGAAGATGCGCAGCGCGTTTCGGCGACGATCGATGCGCTGATGCAGCAGACCGGAAATGCCGCCGCAGACTTGCTGATGCAATGGGGTGAAGAAAGCGCGAAAGCGGGTGACACCGCCAAGGCACTCGATTATTTTGACGGCGCGGCGCTTCTCACACCGAATGCACCGGAGCCTTACCACAAACGCGCCGTCGTTTATTATGCACAGAACGATTTTGTGCGCGCGATGACAGATCTGCAACGCGCTTATGCGCTTGAACCACGCCATATCGGCGCGCTTGTCGGCCTTGGCGCGGTGTTTTCAGAACTGAACCATGAGAAAGAAGCGCTGCGCGCCTATGAGCAGGCGATCAGCCTCAATCCGCACCTTCAGGATGCGGACAAGCTGGTGAAATCCCTGAAACGAAAAGTCGACGGCGACGGAATCTAACTCAGTCGATCACACCTTCAGCCTGCAAGCCGACATACGCAATGCGCAACATATTTGTCGCACCAGGCGTTCCGAGCGGTACGCCTGCAATAACGATGACACGCTGGCCGGGCCGCGCGAAATTTTCACGGAAAGCTGTGCGGCAGGCATGGTCGACCATATCGTCGAGATTGGTTGGCTCAGGCCCATGAATGCAATGCACATCCCAGCACAGCGAAAGACTGCGCGCCGTTTGCAGTGAAGGCGTGAAAGCGATCACCGGCCGGTTCGGCCGCTCACGCGCTACGCGCAACGCCGTCGAGCCGGACGCCGTGTAACAGACAATTGCCGCCAGTTGCAGATGTTCGGCAATCGAGCGTGCGGCTTCGGCAATCACGTCCGAACCCGTCGCTTCGGGCGGTGTGCGTTGCGCGCCGATAATCGCCCGGTAATTATAATCCTGTTCCACTTCGCGGGCGATGCGGTCCATGGTCATCACCGCTTCGGTCGGGTATTGGCCCATCGCGGATTCGGCCGACAGCATCACCGCATCCGCGCCTTCGAAAACGGCGCCTGCAACGTCGGATACTTCCGCGCGCGTGGGGGACGCCGAACTGATCATCGATTCCAGCATCTGCGTGGCGACGATGCACGGCTTGCCGAGCCTGCGTGCACGCCGCGTGAGACGCTTCTGCACGCCCGGCACTTTTTCAAGCGGCAATTCAACGCCAAGATCGCCGCGCGCCACCATGATCCCGTCGGCCAGCTCGATAATGCTGTCGAGATGTTCGAGCGCTGACGGCTTCTCGATTTTCGCCATGATATTGGCGCGGCCGCGCGCGATTTCTTTGACGACCGCAACATCCTCCGGCCGCTGCACGAAGGACAGCGCGATCCAGTTCACACCAGCTTCAAGCGCAGCCTCGAGATCCGCATGGTCTTTCGTCGTCATCGCGCTGATCGGCAGAACACTGTCCGGCAGGCTGACACCTTTGCGGCTGCTTAAAGTGCCCGCGATATCGACGCGCGTGCGGATGATCTTTCCGTCATTGGCTGTTGCGGTCAGGCGCAGGCGGCCATCATCCAGAAGCAGGCGATGCCCTTGCTGCACCGCGCGGAAAATTTCCGGATGCGGCAGTGGGATCGCGCTCGATGACCCGTCGACGGAGAAAATCACTTCCTCGCCCGGCTGCAGCGGCCGCGGTGTTTCGAGCGCGCCGATGCGCAGTTTCGGCCCCTGCAAATCGGCGAGGATACCGATCGGCCGGTTGAATTTTTCTTCCACCTTGCGGATATGGCCGATCAGCGCGCGCATCTCGTCATGTGGCGTATGGCTCATATTGATGCGGAACACGTCGGCGCCAGCTTCATAGAGCTTGCAGATCATCTCAAAGCTGCTAGAGGCAGGCCCGAGTGTTGCGACAATTTTCGTAGCGCGCTGGCGTCTCATATTATTTTCCTGAGCGGCCGGATTCATCGAGCTGGATTACCCAGCTCTGCTGCTCACCGGTATCAATTTCGAAAAAACCGTTTTCCATGTAACCACGACCCTTACAGTCTTTCACATCGCGGATGGTGAAGGTTTTATCCTCTGTACACATCACATGCCGCCCACCCCATGCGCCGCCGCGGTCGGCGTCGAGTGCATAAATGTAATAAAATTTCGCGCGCAGCGGGCCATCCTGCAGCGTCTCGCACATGCCAGGCGTCGTGTTCCACCAGCCTTCGGTGACCCAGCCCTGCGCATCCTTGTAACCCATCGCCACGCTGACGCGGCTGCCGGTTTTATTGCAGATGCGCAAATCGGCTTTTGCGGAAGAAACGCCCAGAATGGCGTATCCGAAAATCATCAGCGCAAAAAAAGCCGGAAAACGTAACATGCCACGCTGTTATTGCTGAGCCGGGCCGCTTGTTCAAGGGCTGTTTCAGGCAGGGCGGCCGCACATCGTGCCGCCAACACAAAAAAACAAGATTTTTTTCGTGCTGTTGACAGCGGGGATGTTAACCCTGCGCACCTTGCCCTCCCTGCTTCGAGGCGGCATCAAAGGTCCTGTTTTGAGGAGACTTTCATGTTGGATAAACCTGCTATCGCCCGCGATCAGTTGCGCAGTGTCGTTGAACGCATTGAAAAACTGGAAGAAGAAAAAACCACCATCGGCGGCGATATTCGCGAAGTTTATTCCGAAGCCAAATCGCAGGGCTTTGATGTGAAGGCGCTGCGTAAAATCGTTACGCTGCGCAAGATCGACATCCGCAAGCGGCAGGAAGACGAAGCCATCCTCGATACATATATGTCTGCTCTGGGCATGCTGGGTTCGCCGACGCCTGCTTATAATGATGATACAGCGGCTGCCGAAGCGTCGGCTTAGAAATTGTTCATTGCCAGACGCGTCTGCTCGGGCGCGAAGCTAGCAAACCGCAACCAGCGCCGCGGGCCGAATGTTTTTGTATCGACCACCGGCGCATTGAGATCACGCGCAGCAAGCTGAAGCTTCGGCGCGGTCAGGCCTGTTTTACGCTCTGCCCTGTCGTTGCCGAAGAAACCGGCAATCGCGCGCGGCTCGAAATGCAGCGGCGTCAGGTCAGCCTTGGGTTTCGGCATAAGACTGGCCAATGTGACGCGACCGAGAATGGCCGGGCGCAGCAGCGGCATCGGCGCATCAACTGCGGCTACTTGTTGCGCGATTTGTTGTGCTTCGAAATTCGGGCGTGCAAGCGGCAGCGGCGCAATCGCAGCCACGACTTCGTTTTTCACAGGCTGCGCGGGTTCGGCAGAGGCAACGGTCGTTGGCTCCTGCGGAGCGGGCTGATCGTCAAACAGGCTCAGCACACCGCGCGCAGGCTGGCGCTCGCTGCGGTCGGCATAAGCGAGCAAGGTGTTACCACCCTGTTTGCTGTCACGGCCAAAATGCGCCAGCGCATAATCGTAGCCCGGCAACGGCGGCCCGTCGGACGGCAGATGCAGGGTTCCGCCTTGCGGGAAAAGACGCGCGAGCTGCTGTGTCGTCATGCGCGGCCAGGCGCGCACATTGCCGACATCGAGATGCACGAACGGCGTACCGGATGTCGGATAGAAGCCGACGCCGCCGCGCTGCTTCACCATGCCCATTTCGCGAAGCTGCGCCGTCGACACGCCGGGAATGGAAATATCCATCGCCTTGCCGAGCGTATGCTGGCTGTGCGATGCGACACCGCTTGAGCGCGCACGCAGCATGTTGTTGGTGCCTTCATTACGATAGCCGCAAATGATATGCACCGGCGAATTTGCGCCAAGCTCGCGATAAACATCCCAGACGAGATCCAAGAGGCGCGGATCCATTTCGACCGATTCATTCTTGCGCCAGTCGCGCAGGAACCAGTTGATCTTCTGCAGCGCGTCGCGGTCATAGCGGCCGTCGCGTTTGAATACGATGTTGATATTTTCGCCCGTATGATTGTGATGCATTTTCAGCGCGCGCGTATCGCCGTTCGCATTTGCGGTCTGCAGGTTGCTCGGCAAAAGAAGCGCGAACAATAGTGCAATAGCGCCGCACACGGCAGGCAGACGCGCCGCAAACAGCTTGATCGCTTTCAGTTTTCCTAAAGTCCCGCCCAAATCATCACCCCAAATCACAGTCTACAGGACTGTGGCATTCCCAAGGATAAATGCATGATCACACGCGCGTGATCATCCGTTTCGCGCCGTCCGTTTGTTAAAGCCCAGCAATGTTTTCAAACGTGAATCGATCCCGTAGACATCGGCGCGCCGTTCCACCGTTCCCGCAGCGTCAGCGAAAGCGGTGAAATAAACGAGGTGCACGGGGATATCTTTTTCAAGATGCAGAAACTGTTCGGAGCCGCCATACAGCCGCTGGATGCGCTTGGAACTGATTTTCGGTTCCTGCACCAGCAGCGCATCGGCAAATTTCAGCGGGTTGTCGACGCGTACGCAGCCATGGCTGAAGGCGCGGTAGCTGCGGCTGAAATAGCCTTTTGCCGGTGTGTCGTGCAGGTAGACGTCATGATTGTTCGGGAAAATAAATTTGACGCGGCCGAGCGCGTTACGTGCCGATGGCGGCTGGCGGAATTTATAATTGCCGCGGCGATCCTGCGTCACTTCATAACCGCGGCGGAAGAATTCTTCCGGATTGTTCTGCAGCATCGGGATCATTTCATTGCGCACGATCGACGGCGGCACGTTCCATGACGGGTTGACGACGACATATTCGATATTGTCGGAGAAAATCGGCGTCGGCGAATTTTCTTTGCCGACAACGACGCGGCCTTCATAGGTCGTCTTGCCGCCCTTTTCGACGCGGACAAGGAATTCCGGAATGTTGACGATGACGTGCAGATCGCCGAGATCGCGCGGCAGCCAGCGCCAGCGTTCCATATTGGCCGCGATATCGCTGAGATCGACCGGACGCTTCACTTTCGTCTGATGGTTTAAAACCTGCACGGTATATTTGTTGAGCTTACCTGTCGCGCGCAGGCCGTTGTCTTCCTGAAAAGCGCGCAGCGCTTCAACAAGCGCAGCATCCATGATCGGCGGCGCGTCGGACGCGACATTCAGCGCAAGGCGCGTGCGCAGCATCGGCACCCGTTCATCGCGCATACCTTTTTCGAGGATGGGACCACCCGGAATGAACGGGCGCTCTGCAACCTTGTCTTCCGCGTTAAGAATTTTATCGAGTGATGCTTTCAGCTGTTTGTAGCCGGCATGCGACGGTTCATATTTCGCGAACAATTCATCCAGCGCAACATTGCCTGCGAGATCCTGCATGATCTGCGAGACCGGCATGATGGCGGGCTTCGCCGACACAAGACGAATATCGGAAGGATCGACGCGGCCGGACGACAGGTGGCGCGCGAAGCTGACGGCGGACCGAGTCCTCGTCGCCGATGAGCGTGATCGAGTCGGCCAGTTCGTCCGGCACGGCCGCAGCAGCCTCGGCCTTGCGACCATCGAGATACAGATCCTGGATCTCCTTGGCCTCGACTTCGTAGCCGTATTTGCAGGCGAG
>JAZKID010000030.1:0-6101 GCA_040385045.1 Pseudomonadota bacterium
TCAATGAAGCCTGAACACCTGCGGTATTCAGAACATTGACGAGCGTTGAGTGCTCCTTTGGTGCTTTAATAACGCCGACATTCTGCGTAATGGGCTGTTCGCGAAGCTGTCCAGCACTTGCGGGTATGACAGTTGCAAGTAGCGCTGCCAAGGAAGCATAGAGTGCATGTCTCATGCGCTTCTCCTTTCATTAAAACGGGTTCAATAACTCAATCCCCGAAAGGCGTTTTTGTTCTGCTGAAATGAAAATCTTGTTTAATATTTTGTGTTTTTTTGAATGAGCGTGGCGGATTTATCATCCGCCACGCTTTATTTCGAAGTTACATATTGTTGGTTTCAAGCTTCGCCGGCAGCAAAACCGTATCGACGACATGGATGACGCCGTTCGACTGCATCACGTCTGCTGTCGTCACTGTCGATGTGCCGCCCTTGGCATCCGTCAATGTGATGGTGCCTTCGCTCGGCATTGCCAGCGTCAGCTTTTCGCCTTCGACTGTTGTCAAAGTCGTGGTGCCTGCGCCGGTCTTGATTAGCTTGGCAAGATCAGCCGATGTGTGCGTACCTGAAACAACGTGGTAGGTCAGCACATTCGTCAGCTGTGTTTTGTTTTCCGGTTTCAGGAGACTGTCGACAGTGCCTGCCGGCAGTTTTGTGAAAGCGGCATTTGTCGGCGCGAACACTGTGAACGGGCCTTTGCTTTCGAGCGTACTGACGAGACCGGCAGCTTTCACCGCAGCCACCAGCGTCGTGTGATCTTTCGAGTTCACCGCATTCTGGATGATGTTTTTGCTCGGATACATCGGCGCGCCGCCGACAGTGATTGTCTTTTCAGCAGCGATAGCCGGTGCGATGACAGCAGCGGCGCCAAGAGTCGTCAGGGCCAGAGCGGCCATCAGGTTTTTAATCATGGAAGATTTCTCCGTTGGAGTTTGAGCAACCCCGTTGGTCAGCCAAGGGGTTCAAGCAATAAACCACTATAAATTTGTTTTGTTCACTGCCTTGACGCTTTTATCGAAAATAATCTGGGCTTTTTCATGCCCGATTGAAGGCAAAGACAAGAAATACGTAATTATCCTAAGGCCGCGAGGCCGATAGCCCCCGGTGCCAGCAGCACAACCGCCCAGAGGGGTGCAGAGAGGAAATCGACAAGAAGAAACGGTCCGCGCGGCATATGCGCTATCCCGGCCGATAGCGGTATGAAAGCCCGCAAAGGCCCGATAAAACGCCCTCCAACGATACCCAGAAGTCCCCAACGGCGGAAAAACGCCTGCGCCTGCTTGAACAGGTCGGGATAGTTTTTCAGCGGCCATAATTTCAAGACGCGCGGTCCGTAATGCCGCCCGATTTCATAGGAAACAACATCGCCAAGAAAGGCGCCTATTGAGGCGCCGATGCAAAACGGCATCAGGTCGAGCCCGCCAAGGCCGATCAGCCCGCCAAGTGCGAGCATCACGAACGTTGCCGGAATGAGCAGCGAAACAATCGCGAGACTTTCGCCGAATGCAAGCAGGCCGATAATGAAAGGGCCCCAGGCCTGATGTTGTTCGATGACATGCAGCAGGCTGAGATTAAAATTTTCCATGCTTTGTTAAATAAGGATCTGTGCGCCGAGTTCAACGACGCGGCCTGACGGAATGCCGAAAAATTCCGTCGCATTCGCGGCGCTGCGTGCCAACCAGAAATAAAGCTTTTCGCGCCACATCGCCATGCGCGGCGTTGGGCTCATCTTAAATGTGCGGCGGCCGAGGAAAAACGACGTCGACATGATATCGACCTCGACCCCGGTTTTGCGGCAACGCGCCAGCGCCTGCGGCACGTTCGGGTTTTCCATATATCCATAGGTCACGGCCACCTGCCAGAAATCTTCGGAGAGCGGCGTCACTTCCGTGCGCTCGTCATCGTCGACACGCGGCTGCGTGATCGTGCGCACGGTGAGAATAATATTTTTATTGTGCAGCACTTTATTGTGTTTCAGATTATGCAGCAGCGCATGCGGTGCAGAGTCGGGGTCGCTCGTCAGGAACACGGCCGTTCCGGGAACGCGCTGCACCTTGCTGAGTGTGCTGAGCAAGGTTGAAAGCGGCAGCGTATCGTTGCGCGTTTTATCCGAAACAATCTTGTTGCCGCGCACCCATGTACTCATGATCACCATCAGCACAAAAGCAAGCACCAGCGGCGCCCAGCCGCCTTGTTCCACTTTCAGAAGATTGGCGCTGAAGAAAGAAACATTGACGAGCAGGATCGAGCCGATCAGCCCGAAAGCGATAAACGGATTCCACTTCCATACCTTCGTGATCACGATGAACATTAAACAGGTGTCGACGACCATGGTCGCGGACACCGCGATACCGTAAGCCGAAGCGAGGTTGTGCGATGTCTTGAACAGCAGCACGAGGCATAAAACGCCGACCAGAAGGATGTTATTGACGGCAGGAAGATAGATTTGCCCTGCCAGCGTTTCCGATGTGAAACGAATTTCCATGCGCGGCAGCAGACCCAGTTGAATAGCCTGCTGCGTGAGAGAAAAGGCGCCCGTGATGACAGCCTGACACGCAATGATAGTGGCTAGTGTGGCGAGAATGATCATCGGGATCAGCGCCCATTGCGGCACCATCATATAAAACGGGCTCACGGCGCCTTCAGGATGTGCGAGCACGAATGCGCCTTGTCCCATATAGTTGAGTGCGAGCGCTGGCAGCACAAGACTGAACCAGCCAAGACGGATCGGTTTTTTTCCGAAGTGGCCCATGTCGGCATAAACGGCTTCAGCGCCTGTGACAGCAAGAAATACGGAACCAAGAACGGCAATGCCGAGCATGCCGTGGTTGATGAGGAAGTTGATGCCGTAATAAGGGTTGAGAGCATAGAAAACTTCCATGTCGTCTGTCAGGTGCATCAGCCCCAGAAAGCCGATGGTCAGGAACCAGACTGTCGTGATCGGTCCGAAATAGGCGGACACTTTTTCTGTGCCGCGGCTTTGTACAGAAAACAGGATGAACAAAATCACGATCGTCACCGGCACGACATAAGGTTCGAAAACAGGTGTGACGAGATTCAAACCTTCAACGGCCGACATCACCGAAATCGCCGGCGTGATAATGCTGTCGCCGTAAAAGAGTGCTGCACCAATCAAGCCGAGATAGAAAACAGATTTTGTCCGTCCGCCAAGCGCGCGCTGTGCCAGTGCGACAAGCGACAGCGTGCCGCCTTCACCGCGGTTATCGGCGCGCATGATCAGCACGATGTATTTCAACGTCACAATGATCAGCAGGGCCCATAGCAGCAGCGAGACGGTGCCGATCACTTCGCTGCGTGAAATGCCATCACTGACGACATGCGCCAGCGACTCGCGCAGCGCGTAGAGCGGGCTGGTGCCGATATCGCCATAGACAACGCCGATCGCGCCAACCGTGAGTGCGGCGAGCGCGCGCGGGCTTTGCGCTTTTTCAGCGGATGAGGACAGGGTTGTCATGCAGGGTGTGTCCGTGAATTCCGAGGCTCACAAGGTTGCGGGAAGAGTGCCTTCGTAACAGGTCGCAGTTTTATGTTGCAGTGCACAATGTCCTAGCCGATCTGCCTATAAAATCAACCCCCGGTACGGTGTTTGACACAGGGCTGTCACATAATTGCGTAAGTCTTCGGTGCGCTATACACCTATGCGTGTGGGGGAAAACGTCATGACAATGCAGCCTATCGATCTTTATTTCTGGCCGACTCCGAATGGCTTCAAAATAACCATCATGCTCGAAGAATGCGGGCTGCCTTACAAGCTGCATCCTGTCGACATTACAACCGGCGAGCAGTTCAAGCCCGACTTCCTGGCTATTTCACCCAACAATAAAATGCCTGCCATCTGCGATCCGCACGGGCCGGATAAAAAGGCGATTTCTGTTTTCGAGTCTGGCGCCATCCTTCTTTATCTCGCGCGCAAGAGCGGCAAGTTCGTGCCAAAAGACGAGCGCCGCCGCGTCGAGGTTGAGCAATGGCTGATGTGGCAAATGGCAGGCTTCGGGCCGATGCTGGGGCAGAACCACCATTTCCGTCATTACGCGCCGGAGCAGATTACTTACGCGATCAACCGCTATACGAATGAAACGCATCGGCTCTACGGTGTGCTCAACAAGCAGCTCGAGAAAAATGAATATGTCGCGGGTGATTATTCGATTGCCGATATGGCGATTTTGCCGTGGGCGAAATCATGGGAAAAACAGGGCATCAGCCTCGGCGATTTTCCGCATGTCAGCAAGTGGTATGAACGCTGCCTCGCGCGTCCTGCCGTTCAGAAAGGTTTTCTGGCCGGACAGGAATTTCGCAAGACGACGATCGATATGAAAGATCCGAAAGTTCAGGCGGCGCTGTTCAACAACCGCTAAAAACGTTCAGGCTTTTTTCTCGGCCTTTTTGCGCGCGCGGCACTCTTTCAGATAATCGCGCCATTTCTGGCCCTTGGTCTGGCCGGCCGCTTTCGCTGCACGCCATTCCGAACCGCACGCCCGCATTGTCGAGATATTCAGTTTTTGTTTTTCGCTAAGCGGTTTTTTCGTTTTTGTCTCGGCCTTCATAGCCGTGCTGGCTTCGACCTTTGCTTCTTCGGCAAAAACCTTGACAGGCTGAAAGCCGATAACGCCGATGGCGAGAAGAAATGCAAACGTATATTTGAGCATCGTGCTCTCCCTGTTGTGAATTCAGGTGGGTATCGCAAAATGCCGCAGTGGCAACAAGCCGGAAATACCACAAATCCGGAGATAAATCAGTTGACTTTTACCCAGTTCGTGCTGCGGCATATAACACCTGCCGTGACGCATTCCTGCGTGACGAGCTGGGCATCGTTCAGCACCATGGTGGTTGCGTAGGTTCTTCCGTCTTCCGGATTATAGGATGAACCCTTCCATGTGTTCCGGTGCGCATCGTCCTGCATCATCCCTGAAAAAATACGCCGGCCGACGAGATCTTTTCCACGTTCTTTTTCATCAGGGTTGTAAATGTCTTTACGCGGATCCTGCATCCACACCACCGTTCCGCACAGCGCAACACCGCACGGGGCGAGGCGAATACGCGCCGCATTGTTGTCACGCAGCCAGATCCCGATCGCCTGATTAGTGCTTTCATCCGCATTTGCAGGAGGCGCGCAAAGTGAAGCAATCAAAAGGAAAAAAGCAAATTTCATATGATGCATGATGACAAAACAACGCTGCTTGGGAAAAGGTTCAATCGGCACATCTGACGCTACGCGAGAGATTTGAAAAAGTCATGGCAAAGCGGTCGGGGATGAAACTTATCGTTAACAAGTTCTGAATATTGATAATTTGAGAAGTTAATAAAAGCGAATTTTAGGTCTGTCGCTTTACGACTCCTTCAGAATTTTGGCTTCAAATCAATCAGTGTCGAGTTGAACAGCGTTCGGAAATGACAAGGGCAAAAGCCCGGCGTTCCGTGGAGGAAATGGAAAAAAGATGTTAAGCGCCCGCGAACAGGAATATGCAGCAGAAGCCGCCCGGCAGATCTCGGCCGACAAGGACAAGGCGTTCCGTGGTGCATTGAAGAATTACGGTATGGGAAACATGGCGGCCGCTATCGGCACGCTGGCCGCCCTGAAACAGATTTTCGAGCACCAGCTCGCCGACGAATCCTACAAGGATGTCATCAGCGATCCGACACTGACATCGGCTGACAAAACGGCCGGCTTTGCCCTTTTCAAGGAAATTCAAAGGCTTTTGTCGAACAGCCATTAGAGCTGCTTGATCATCAGGCTTTAGAGCTGTAATCAACATTTGGTTGGAGACGTGGCCGAGAGGCTGAAGGCACCCGTTTGCTAAATGGGCAGGCCCCTAAAAGGGTCTCGTGAGTTCGAATCTCACCGTCTCCGCCAATTTCCTGTTCGATGATATTCTCAAATTCTCAAAAAATAGAAATCATAAGCAGTCTTATGGGTTTGATTAAAATTCACTAACGATAAACGATCTAAATCCTTGTATGTTTAGGCTTTTTCTTTTAAATCCAAACCAGTTTCGTAAAATATTTGGGATCTAAAAAAAGCTTATGACTAAAAAATATCTAGTTGTCATAAGCGTGGGACTATTCTTTTGTCCGATGTCTGCTTC
>JAZKID010000030.1:6111-12249 GCA_040385045.1 Pseudomonadota bacterium
GCTTCTTACGCCCAAGTCACCGGCCCGGCAGATGCCGGGCGCGTGCGGCAGGAAGATAGGCAATCCCTGCCATTGCAGACACCGGGTTCACAAGCAGTACCAACCGCACCTGCGCCCGTCGAAATTCCAGCTGGTGCAGAAAATGTCCGCTTCGTTCTCAAGCAGGTTCGCATTGTAGGCGCGACAGCATTTTCTTCAGCTGAGCTTGGAGATCTCTACGCTCCCTCTATCGGTAAAAACGTGGGGCTCGATTTTGCTTATAAGCTTGCGGGTGCGATTACCCAACGCTACCGCGATCAAGGCTATTTTCTATCGCGCGCTTTTGTGCCGCCGCACCCCCTGCGCGATGGCGTGCTGACCATCAAGGTCGTCGAAGGTTATGTCGGCAAGGTCGATATCGAAGGCGAGGGCGCCGACAACCACGTTGTGCATGGCTATGTGCAACGTCTGTTGGCGCAAAAGCCTTTGAAGGCCGAAGGAATCGAAAGCATCCTGCTACGACTTAACGATCTGCCAGGTTTATCTTTCCGCAGCGTGATTTCTTCTCTCGAAAGTGTGGGCGTTGATGAAGGCGCGGTGAGGTTGACGCTCATTCCGTCGAGACAGGCGGCGCAAGGCATGGTCAGCTTCGATAATTTCGGCTCGAAATTTCTTGGGCCTTATGAATCGCAAGCCTCGCTTTCGGCTAGCCTGTTGCCACTTCAGCAAACGACAATTTCAGGTCTGTTGAGCCTTCCATCGGATGAGTTGCAATACGGCACGCTCGCGCATTCGATTGTTGTTGCGCCAGATATTACGCTGCAGATGAATGCTGGCGTCACTCATGCCATGCCCGGCTTTACTCTTACCCCGCTGGATGTTGACAGTGTTTCAACTTTCTTCAGCGCGAGATTGAACTATCAGCTCATCCGTCAACGCCAAGAGAATTTAAGTTTTTTTATCGGCCTTGATGGCAGAGACACGGATACGGACTCCTTCGGCTTCACGTTAACCCGTGACAGCGTCCGCGCCTTGCGCGCCGGCTTGAGCTTTGACCGCGTTGACAGTCTGAACGGGTTCAATACGGCGAACATAACAATTAGCCAGGGCTTGGATGCTTTGGGTGCGAGCAAGGCGGGCGATCCCGATCTGTCCCGCGCAGAAGCCACGCCGGATTTTACAAAGCTCGAATTCACGCTCTCGCGCTTGCAGCCCTTGAATGAAGTCTGGAGTGCTTTTGCCGCCGTGTCCGGGCAGTGGGCTTCAGGCCCGCTATTTTCTTCGGAAGAATTTGGCTATGGAGGCCAGAGTTTCGGCCGCGCATTCGACGCTTCCGAAATCACCGGCGACCATGGTCTCGCTGCCTCGTTCGAAGTCCGTTATGGCGAGTGGAGTAATCTTGAGCCATTCGGCATCACGCCTTATGCATTCTATGACGTTGGTATTGTGTGGAATGACGACGTAGCTCAGCCGGTTAGGCAGTCCGGGGCGGCGGCTGGATTCGGCATCAGGGCCGCCACACAAAACGGTCTGTCAGGAAATATAGGTTTGGCTTGGCCAATCGGCCGTGATCCGGCAACGCCAATTTATGGCGGCAACGATCTGCCAAGACTGACATTGCAAATTTCCCAGCAGTTTTAGTGAGTTATATTAAGTTGCTCATACGCAGCTTTATTAACTTAAAGTGCTTCCTTGGCCCTCAAGGTTAGAAATTTACGCGTAAAACTCGGAAATTTTAATCAGTTCTTTTACCTGCGTAGTTACCCTGAAATCCTACATGGATCATCCGGGGTTCAACATCCAGCGCCAAAAAGCGTTGATGCTTACAACCTGTCTAGCGGCAGGAATGCATTTTTGCGCCTTTGCGGCGCCGGTTTTTGCCAACCCTCTGGACGGTAAGGTTAGCGCTGGTCAGGCGACGATTTCCGAAGCTGGAAAAAAACTTGACGTTCATCAGCAAAGCAACCGTGCTGTCATCGACTGGCGTGGATTCGATGTGGCGCCGGATGAGCACACACAATTCCACCAACCTGACGCGAGCAGCGTCACCCTCAACCGTGTTCATACCGATCGTGCAAGTCGTATTAACGGGCGCGTCACAGCAAACGGCAATGTTGTTATCGTCAACCAGAACGGTGTCGTCTTCGGCAAAAACGCGCAGGTCGACGTTAACGGTCTGATCGCTACGACGGCCGATATCAGTAACAAAAATTTCATGCGCGGGCGGATGAAGTTCGACCGTCCTGGAAATCCGAACGCTTCGGTCGTCAACGAAGGCACGATCACAGCAAAACAAGCGGGCCTTGTCGGGCTGGTCGCGCCGAATGTAACGAATTCCGGCGTGATCAATGCGAGGATGGGCCGGGTCCATCTCGGTTCCGGTGACACGACGACTGTCGATCTCTATGGCGATGGCCTGATGGAAATTGCGGTCAGCAAAAAAGTGAAATCGCAACTCGTTGTCAACACAGGGAAGATTAATGCTGACGGCGGCAGGGTAGCCATTACGGCAGCAGCCGGCCGGCAAATCGTCAATAGTCTCGTCTCAGTCGGTGGTGAGATAAGAGCTACAAGCGTCGGCAGTCACAAGGGTGAGATTACGATCGCTGCAGAAGGCGCGAACGCACTCAAAAATAACGCTGCTAAAAACAAGGGCCAGAAAACCGGTTCAAGCAATTTGCTGATTTCCGGCGTGCTTGATGTTTCGGGCCGCAATGCAGGCGAGACTGGCGGCAAGATTACAGCCACTGCCGATCATGTCACGTTGACGAACGCTGCTCATATCGATGCGTCCGGTTATGGCGATATGACAGGCTCCGTCGCAGGCGGTGACATTAAAATCGGCGGCGATTATCTTGGTAAGGGCATAACGCCGACGGCAAAAACTTTGAATGTCGAAGCCGGTGCGACCATCCTGAACGATGCGCTGAATAAAGGCGATGCCGGGCGCACGATTTTCTGGTCGGATGTCGACACGGTCTTCAAAGGCAGCGTTTACGCCCGTGGCGGCGCGCTTGGCGGCAATGGCGGGTTTGTCGAAACGTCAGGCAAGCAAAATTTGCTGTCCGGCGGTTTCGCCGACTTGACCGCGGCGGCAGGCAATACCGGTTTATGGCTTCTCGATCCAACCAATATTAGCATTTTCAATCGTTCAGGCAGCGGCGATCTGACCAACACTTTCACCACGGCGCAGCTCGAAGCGATGAGTGTAAGTGCCAACGTTGCGTTGAGTGCCACAAACAACATCACGCTCGATTTCACCGGCGATACTTTGAACTTCACAACGTCAGGCCGCAGCCTGTCGTTGACGGCGGGCAACACGATTACAACATCGAGTACAGGCGCCATCACCACCACGAATGGTGGCGTGACTTTAGCAGCGACCAGCGGCATCAATCTCAACCACGCTTACGCATTCAACACTGGCGGCGGTGCAATCGGCATCAGCAACAATATGACGCTTGGTGCGGCGCAGACATTCAATTCCGGCAATGGCGCGATCACAACATCCGGCACCATCAATGGCGCGCAGAACCTGACGATCAATGCAGGTACCGGTACCTACACCAGCTCCGGCATCATCGGTGGCACCACGGCCCTGAATAATTTGAGCGTTACGGCAGATGGTGTTGCACTTGGCGCAAACGTCGGTGGTACCGGTGCTCTGTTGTTCACGCCGTTCTCGGCTGGAACGACTGTCGGTCTTGCCGGTGGCACGGGTACTTTCAATCTTGATGCAACAGAAGTGGGCCGCCTTGTAAACGGCTGGTCTTCGATCGGCATCGGCCGCACTAACGGTACAGGTGCGATGAATGTCGGCACGGCGACATGGAACGATCCGCTGACGCTGATGACGGGCTCCGGTCTTGTGACTGTCTCCGGCACAATGACAATGGGTGCGAATGCGCTGAACGTGCAGACCGATAGCGATCTTGCGCTCACAGGCGCGCTGACCGGCACCGGTGCGCTGACCATTTTGCCTTCAACGACCTCTACCACCATCGGACTCGGCGGCGGTGCCGGAACGCTGGGTCTGACAACGGCTGAAATCGCGAAAATTACCAATGGCTGGGCATCGATCACGATCGGCAGCGCCGCTGGTACGGGAGCGCTTACCGCGAATGCCGCGACATGGAATGATGTGTTGTCGCTGATCACCGGCAGCGGCCAGCTGACGATTGCTGGAACCCAGACCATGGGCGCGAACGCGCTGACCTTACAAACCGATAGCGATCTTGCTCTCACGGGTGCGCTGACGGGAACGGGGGCGCTGACCATCAAACCAAGTGCCGCTGCGACGACGATCGGGCTCGGCGGCGGTGCAGGAACGCTGGGTCTTACGACCGCGGAGATCGCCAACATCACCAATGGCTGGACATCAATTGCCGTTGGTAGCACGGCAGGTTCAGGCGCGATGACGGTAAACGCCGCGACCTGGAACGACGTGCTTACATTATTATCTGGCAGTGGCGCGATCACCATCGCAGGCACACAGACGATGGCAGCGAACAACTTGACCATCCAGACCGATGCCGATCCTGTCATCAGCGGTGCCTTGACCGGCACCGGTACATTGACGGTTATACCGACAACGGCCAGCACCACGATTGGCCTTGGCGGCGGGGCAGGCGCGCTCGGTTTCAGCACGGCGGAAATTGCCAACATTACGAACGGCTGGGGATCGCTCGTCTTCGGCGCCACTACCGGCACCGGTGCGATGACGGTGAATGCCACAACATGGAATGACAACCTCACCCTGAGATCGAATACCGGTGCCATCACTGTTGCTGGCACGCAGACAATGGGTGCCAACAATTTAACCATTCAGACTGACGCCGATCTTGCGCTGAACGGCGCTTTGACCAGCACCGGCACGCTCATCATTCGGCCGACAACCGCCAGCACGACGATGGGTCTCGGCGGCGGAGCAGGCACGCTTAATCTATCGGCGGCAGAAATTGCCAATATCACCAATGGCTGGACGTCGCTGGTATTCGGCAGCGGGACAACGACCGGTGCGATGGCGATAAACGCCCTAACCTGGAACGATGTTTTAACCCTGCAAACCGGCAGCGGCGCAATCAACATCAGCGGCGCTCAGACGATGGGCGCAAACGCGTTGAACATTTTTACAGATAGCGATCTTGCCTTAACCGGTTCGCTTACCGGCACTGGCGTACTTACTATCAGTCCAATCACGGCTGCAACGACTGTCGGTCTCGGCGGTGGTGCTGGCACACTGAACCTTTCTGCAACGGAACTCGCTTTCATCACTGATGGCTGGACCTCACTCAACTTCGGCAGCAGTTCCATCACCGGTGCGATGACGGTGAACGCTATGACCTGGAATGACCCGTTGAACCTGACGACGGCGGCAGGTGTGATGACGATTGCGGGCACGCAGACCATGGGTGCAAACGCGCTTATTCTGCAGACCGACAGCAACCTCGCGCTGAACGGTGCGCTGACCGGCACCGGCGCGCTGACAATCCGCCCGACGACGGCGGCTACGACCATGGGCATCGCGGGCGGGGCGGGTACGCTCAATCTGACATCGGCCGAGCTTCTTAATATTACAGATGGTTGGGCGTCGATCGCCTTCGGCGGTACCTCCATCACCGGCGCGATGACGGTGAATGCCGCGACATGGAACGAGCCTGTCTCTTTCATTACGGCAAGCGGCCTGATGACGATTGCAGGCACGCAGACCATGGGTGCCAACGCACTTATTCTGCAGACCGACAGTAACCTCACGCTAAACGGCGCACTAACCGGAACGGGAGCGCTCACCATCCGTCCGACGACGGCGGCGACCACGATCGGTATTGGCGGTGGTGCTGGTACGTTGAATCTGACTTCAGCTGAACTTCTCAATGTAACTGACGGTTGGAGCTCGATCACTTTCGGCACTACATCAGGTACAGGCGCAATGACGCTGAACGCTGCAACCTGGAACGAGCCGATTAACCTGCTTAGCAGCACCGGCGTGATCACGATTGCAGGTGCGCAGAGCATGGGTGCAAACGCGTTAGGTATCCAGACCAGTGGCGATCTGACCCTGAACGCTGCACTGACCGGCACCAGCACTCTCACTATTCAGCCGACAACCGCCACGACCACCATCGGCCTTGGCGGCGGCGCGGGCACGCTTGGCTTGAC